>JAQVDF010000172.1 GCA_028698405.1 Phenylobacterium sp.
CTCGGGGTCGCGCCCCATCGGCGGGGCGGCCGGCGAAGCCGGGGCCGGCTTTGGCGCGGGCGCGGGGGCAGGCGCCGGTTCGGCAGCCTCGGGCCGCGGAGGCAGCGGCGCGGTCTGCAGCGAGGACAGGCCGAAACGCGCCATCAGGCCGCCCGCGTAGCCTGGGCCTTGCGCCGCTTCTCGTCGGCGATCAGCCGGTCCACCAGAACCGAGACGTCGCGCACGATGCGCGACTTCGGCCGGTGCTGGGCGATGGGCCCGCCGAGATTGACCGAGGCGGCGGCCGCCTCCCAGTCGGAGCTGACGCCGGCCTCGGCCTTGCGCTGCAGGGCGCGCTCGGCCTCGGCCATGGTCGGCGCGGGGCCGAACATGCGGGTGGCCAGGCGGTTCAGTACGATCCGCGGGGTCGGCCCCTCGGGCAGGCGACGCTCGATCTCCTCGGACAGCGAACGGGCGGCGATCAGCGCCGGCACGGTCAGTTCGGACACCACCAGCACCTCGTCGGAGCCGGCCAGCACGTCGACGGTCCACGGCCGGCGGTGACGGGGGATGTCGATCACCACCCAGTCGTAGGCCTCGCACGTGAGCTCGAGGATGCGCAGCACCGCCTCGCGCGGGACGAGGTCGAAGCCTTCCGGGTCGCGCGGGCAGGCCAGGAGGTCGAGCTGCTTGGTCACCGGCACGGCGAAGGCCGGCAGCATCGAGGCGTCGATCCGCTCTGCGTGGGCGCCGAACTCCGCCAGCCGCAGGGCGGGCGTCGCGCCCAGATAGGCCGCGGCCGCGCCGTCCGCGAGATTGAGGTCCACCAGGCAGACGCTGCGTTCCTTGCGGCTGCGCTGGGCCAGGGCGTAGGCCACCTCGATGGCCACGGTGGTAGAGCCCGCGCCGCCGACCGCGCCGGTGATGGTCCAGCAGCGCGAGGTGGAGACCGGGGCGCCGCCGGCGGCGGCGCTCGACGAGGCCAGCAGGCTGATCACGGCCCGGGTCAGCTGCTCGGGCTTGAAGGGGGCTTCGAGCACGTCGGACCTCTCCAGTTTCAGCAACGCCCGCACGAGGCCGGCCGGCAGGCGGGCCCCGATCAGCAGGGTGGGCGGCGGGGCGGGCAGGTCGGCGAGGCTGGCGAGCGCGGCGACCAGGGCCTCGGGGTCGGTGGAATCGGCGTCGATCAGGACGAGGTCGGCCACCTCGGGCCCGAAGGCGCGCAGCCGCTCCACGCCGGCGATCTCGAGCACGGCGCCGAACAGCGGGCCCTCGGCCACCGGGCCAAGGCCCTCGCCCACCGCCAGGATGCGTCGGCCGGTCAAGCTCGGCATGCTCATGATGACGTCCTCGAATTCGCGGTCCGAACGGCGACCGGTCGGCCCCATTCGGCGCCGGCGCCGAAGAACATCGGGTTAAGAGCGATCGCGCGCGCGAGCATCGGCCGGCCTCAGGGCTCGCGCCCGACCGGGCCGAGCGGCGGCGCGCTGGCCGCGGTCGCACCCATCAGGATCAGGTCGATGGCGCTCGGCTCGTCGAAGGCGCCCAGCGGGTTGGGCTGTTGCGGGCCGAGATCGGCGGCGGTGGCCAGCCGCGGCGTCACGATGATCACCAGCTCGGTTTCGTTGCGCCGCCACCTGGTGGAGCGGAACAGGGCTCCGAGCACAGGGACGTCGCCCAGGCCGGGCACCTCGCGCATCGAGTTCAGGTAGTCCTGCTGGAACAGGCCCGCGATGGCGAAGCTCTCGCCACTGCGCAGCTCCACCGTGGTCGCCGCCCGACGGACCGACAGGCTCGGCACGTCGAAGCCGTTGGTGCGCAGGCTGTTACGCGGGTCGATGGCGCTGACCTCGGGGGCGACCTTCAGCTTGACCAGGCCGTTGTCCTGGACGACCGGCTCGAAGTCGAGGGTGACGCCGAAGGGCCGGAACTCGATGGTCACTGCTCGTCGCCGGCCGGCACCGGGAAGGGGAATTCGCCGCCGGCCAGGAAGCTGGCCTTCTCGCCGGAGAGCGCCGCCAGATTCGGCCGCGCCAAGGTTCGCACGACACCCTTCTCCTCCAGGGCGGTGATGGTCACGTCGAACGAGGCGGTGCCGACCGTGCTGGAGAGCCGCAGGACGCCGGCCGGCGTCGACAGGTTGGCCGGGCGGCCGGAGATCTCGCCGTGCGAGAGGAAGGCGAAGGTGGAGTTGTTGGCCGCGGCGATGTCGAAGCCGAGCTCGTTCAGAGCCGTGCGGCTGGCCTCCAGGATGCGCACCTCGAGGATCACCTGCTGCGAGGCGTCGACGGTCAGGGCCGAGGTGACCGATTCCGGGGCGATCTTCTCGGCCAGCGCCTTGGCCTTCACCGCCGCGGCGGTGTTGGACACCTGGCCGGTCAGGAGCAGGCCGTTGCCGAGGTTGCGGACCACGATCTTCTCGCCGGGCAGAGCGGCGGCCAGGTCCTGCTGCAGGGCCTCGGCGTCGTAGCCGACGCGCACGTCGACGACCTCCATCAGGTCGCCGCGGCGGCTGTAGATGAGCAGGTTGGTCGAGCCGAGCTTCTTGCCGCGGACGTAGAAGTTCTGGTCGGTGGTGGCCACGATCTGGGCCGTCTCGGGCTGGGCGACCACGATCTTCGAGGCCGGCGCGTCGAGGCGGAACGACAGCGACTTGTCGACCGGCACGGTGATCGTCCGGCTGCGGGCGCTCTCGGCCGGGAAGGCGTCGGCCAGGGCCTGCGGGGCCGCGCCGGTCAGCGCCAGGACGGCGGCGAGGGAGATGCTCAGGATACGCGACATGGGGGATGCTTCCTGCGAGCCCTACGCGCCTTCGGACGCGGGTTTGTCGCCTTCGATGACGAGGATCGGCGAGGACCGCCGGGCCGGTGCGCGGGCGCCGCCGGCTGGGGCCGCGCGGCTTGGAGCGGGCGGGACGACGGAGACCACGTCGTAGGTGTCCACCGGCGCGGTCGGCTCGATTTCGGCCGAACCGGCGCGGCGAAGAGCGAGGGACAGGCTGCCCAGATCGGCCGCGACGGCCAGCTTCTGGGCGTCCTCCATGCGCACCTCCAGGGTGGCCGTGCGCGGCGACGAGGGTTCGGTGGAGGTGGGATCGGCGTTCAGGTCGACGCCCAGCAGGCGCACGTTCTGCAGCACCACCTCGGTGACCAGCCGCCGGTGCTCGGCGTCGGGCGACAGGTCGCGCATCAGCAGCACGTCCACCCGGTCGCCGGGCAGGGCCAGACCGCCGACGCCGGAGACGTCGGTCACCCGGATGGCGTAGGCGCGGTGGCCCTCGGCGATCGCCGCCGCGACCGACGGACGGGCGCCGGCGCCGCTGAGCTTGGCCGGCAGGATCGCCTCCTTGGCGGCGATCGCGGTCAGCACGACCGGCGGGCCGCCGTCGTCCTGGGTGAGGATCTGGTCGATGGAAGCGTAGGCGCCGGCCGGGGCGCTCTCCGGCGGGTACTGCGCCAGGGTCAGGTGCTCGGGGGCCAGCTTCACGCCGTAGCCGATCGGCTTGGCGGCCACGACCACCGGCACGGTGCGGGCGGCGGCGCGCACTTCGGTGGCGCCCGCCTCTTCCTGCGGCAGCACCACCTTGGCGACGAACAGCGCGGCCAACCCCAAGGCCGCCGACGCGCCCAAGCTAACGATGGTGACAAGTCGCATGACTTACTCGGATCGCCCCCAGTTCGACGGGCTCGAACCTAGGCAACCCCATCTTGCGATATGAGAAACCAACGTGGTGAAGGCCGGTTAATCGTTGGCCACATTTCGTCCGCTGTTCTCAGTGTGACGTCTCTACATCTGTCCCTCGAAGACGGCAAGTATTCGCCTGAATCAGGCCACATCTGTTTACAGGCGGCGTAAACCTGAACGCTTGGGTGGAGGGGCGATCGCGAGCGAAAGCGCGGCCGCATCGGCCGAGGACTTGCGGGCACTTGATCGATCGCAAGGTCCGGCTATCTATTTCGCGACAAGCTTGACCAAGAGGGTGGAGCGATGGCCGCGACTTCGATCAAGCTTTCCAGCGGGCGCGCGAGATGATGCATGCGACGGCGCAACCCGAGGCGCTTGCCGCTGGACCCTTGCGCGCGCATGCGGGCCGGCCGACCCGCCTCGTCGACACCACCATGCTCTATGCGCCCCACAGCGGCGGGGTGAAGCGCTACCTGCTGGCCAAGCGCGACTGGATCGCCGCCAACCGGCCGCGGGTGCGCCACAACCTGGTGCTGCCCGGGCGCAAGGACGCCCACGACGGCCACGGGCTATGGTCGATCTACACCGCGCCGCTGCCCTTCGGGAAAGGGTACCGCTGGCCGGTCAGCAAGACCGCCTGGATGGAGCGGCTGATCCGCCGCCGTCCGACCCTGATCGAGGCGGGCGACCCGTACACGCCGGGACTTGCGGCCCAGCGCGCCGGCGAGGTGCTGGGCGTGCCGGTCGTCGGCTTCTGCCATACCGACCTGCCGGCGCTGGCGGCCCTGCACCTCGGCGAATGGGCCGAGGAGCCGGTGCGCAAGCGTTGGGCGAAGATCTACAGCCAGTTCGACGCCGTGCTCGCCCCGAGCCGTTTCGTCGCCCAGCGGCTGCACGAGGCGGGCGTGGAGAAGGCCCAGGCCCTGACGCTCGGCGTGGACACCGGCGTCTTCCGGCCGGACCTGGCAGACCGCGACGGGCTGCGCGCCCGGCTCGGCCTGCCCGCCGACCACCGCCTGCTGGTGTTCGCCGGCCGCCCGGCGCGCGAGAAGCGGATCGACGTGATGGTCGAGGCTGTCGAGCGGCTGGATCCGGGCACAACGCTGTTGCTGGTCGGCGCCGGCGAGGTGGCGCCCGCCTCCGACCGCGTCATCGGCCTGCCCTACATCCAGGATCCGACGGCGCTGGCCAGGCTGCTGGCCAGTTGCGACGGCTTCCTGCACGCCAACCCCGACGAGCCGCTCGGGCTGATCGTGCTCGAGGCCCTGTCCTGCGGGCTGCCGGTGGTGGGGGTGCATTCTGGCGGCGTCGCCGAGACGGTGGACGCCGAGGTCGGCGAACTTGCCGAGGCCTCCGAGCCGGCGGCGCTGGCCGAGGCCATAGATGCGCTGTTCGCCCGCGACCTCGCCGAACTCTCCCGCAAGGCCCGCGCCCGCGCCGTGGCGCGGCACAGCTGGGGCGCGGTGTTCGAGAGCCTGATGGAGGTCTACGCCGGCCTCACGGGCGACGCCAACTTCCTGGACCCCGCCGCCGTCCGCGAGCTGCACTGAGCCGGCGGACGGTGGCCGTGCGCGTGCAGACCGGCCGCGCCTGATCTACACAACGCCGCGGGACGAAGGGGGAAGCGGATGGGGATCTGGTCGGGCGCCGCGCGCG
>JAQVDF010000173.1 GCA_028698405.1 Phenylobacterium sp.
GTTGATCAGGAAGTTGGGCAGGCCGGTGTGAGCGCCGCCGCGGGCGAAGATGTAGCGGTGGCGGCGCCACTTGGAGGAGGCTTCAGCCCGCTCCAGCTCCAGCGCCCAGACCTCGAAGCTGGTGCGCGCCTCCTCGTCCAGCCGGGCCGGGTCGAACCGGCGCTTCATCTCGGCCACGCTGGCCCGCCGCCAGGCCAGCATGCGGTCGAGATGTTCCTCGCTGCGGTCGGTCAGCCTGTCCTGCAGTTCCTTGCGGCCCTGCATGGTCAGGTCCTCGGGGTCCTGCAGCAGCTCCTGCTCGTACTGGGCGTCGAGCCATTCGGTCAGCGCGCGGCTCTGGTCGGCGACGGCCTTGGCGGACGCGGCGGCGGGCGCAGCCGCCTGAGCCAGGGCCTGAGGGGCCGCGGCGCTCATCAGCGCCAGGGCCAGTCCGATCGCGATGGTCTTGCGCATGTGTCACGCCCCCGTGGTCCGTTACGCCGCAATTTGCGCGATTTGGGCGCGGAGTCGATGCCGGCGCCGGCCGCCGGACCTTCGGGGGCGAGTGCGCCGAACGACAAGACGCCGGCCGCGGCGAGCGCGACCGGCGTCGTCGGCGCCGCGGGCTGGGCGGCGCCTCGCACGCATGAGACGCCCTTAGCAGGCGTACCGACGCGTGATGGTCATCCGGCGGCCGGTGTAGGGGTCGCGGACCCGTTCCTTCATGGTGCAGGTGCGGTAGCCGTAGGCCGGCGCGTAGGCGTAGGGCGCGCGGTAGCCGGTCCCGTAGTAGCCGCGCCCGTAATAGGGGTCCTGGTAGTAGCCGCGGTTGTAATAGCCGCGGTCGCGGCTGTTGCCGGCCAGGGCCGCGCCGATCGCGAGGCCGGCGACCCCGGCGACGATGGCCGCGGCGGCCGCGTCGTTGTCGCGGTCCCGGTGGCGACGCCAGCTGTCGGCGCTGGCGGGTGTGGCGCTGGCCGCCACGGCGCCGCCGAAGGTGACGGCCGCCAGGGCCCCGACGAGGGGTTTGCGCATGGTGTGCCTCCTGTCCTCGGCCCTGGAGCGCGAGGGCCTGACTTCGAAGGCAAGGTTGACGGGCCCGCCTGAACCCGCGCTGAACGCGACGGTCAGGTTGCGCGCGCCGCCGGTCCGCCGCAATTCTGCGCGCCGCATCACGGGAGGGACCCCAAATGGCGATTTCGCTCTACGACGTCAGCGTCACCAGCTACCTGCAGACCCTGGAGGCCGTGGCCGCCTTCCTCGACAAGGGCCTGACCCACCTGAAGTCGTCCGGCAAGGACCCGGACCAGTTCGTCGAGACCCGGCTCTATCCCGACATGCTGGACTTCCGCTTCCAGATCGCCTCGGTGACCCAGCACTCGCTGGGCGCGATCGAGGCGGCCAAGGCGGGCGTCTTCTCGCCGCCCAAGCCCAAGGGCGAGAACTACGCCGGACTGCAGCAGCGGGTGGCCGACGCCATCGCCGGGCTGAAGGCGCTGACCCGCGAGGAGGTCGAGGCGCTGGAGGGCAAGGACATGGCCTTCGTGATGGGCGAGATGCGTATCCCCTTCACGGTGGAGAACTTCATCATGTCGTTCTCTCTGCCGAACTTCCATTTCCACGCCACCACCGCCTACGACATCCTGCGGATGAACGGCGTGCCGCTCGGCAAGCGCGACTACATGGGCCGCATGCGGGTGAAGAGCTGAACCGGCCGCCCGCCACCCTAGGGCGGCGCCGGGCGACCGGCGCAACCCGTGGAGCCTGCGCCTTTTCGACTTAACCGGCGACTTCGGCCCCGGCGCGCCTTGACGCCGGGGCGCCCCTTCCTCACGCTTGCCAAACAACCACGACGCTCCGCACCCAAGGAGCGCGGATCGCCATGAGGCGGGAGGAGGAAAGTTGAGGACGGCGCCATTGCGCCCGGACGCGCGCGTTTTCCTATCTGCGTCCTGTACGGTGGTTTTGCGATGACGGCCGCGACGACCTCCACCGAGCGCAAGCTCGGCGCCGGGACCAAGCTGCTCTACGCCCTCGGCGCCACCGCCACGAGCTTGAAGGGCCGGGCCCTC
The DNA here is from genome assembly GCA_028698405.1 of Phenylobacterium sp. Classification (GTDB taxonomy): domain Bacteria; phylum Pseudomonadota; class Alphaproteobacteria; order Caulobacterales; family Caulobacteraceae; genus Phenylobacterium. Next base: position 2,052 of record JAQVDF010000173.1, read on the forward strand.
TCCACCTTCCTGCTGATCTTTTACAACCAGGTGGTCGGGTTGCCGCCGAAGTTCGTCGGCATGATCCTGATGGTCGCGATCATCGTCGACGCGGTGGTCGACCCGCTGGTCGGACAGATCTCGGACAACTTCAAGTCCCGCTGGGGCCGGCGGCACCCGTTCATGATCGCCGCAGCCCTGCCCTACCCGCTGGCCTTCTTCCTGCTGTGGAACCCGCCGACCGACTGGAGCGACCCGATGCTGCTCGGGTGGCTGGCGACGCTGCTGATCGGCGTGCGGATCCTCGACACCTTCTTCGAGCTGCCGCACCAGGCGCTCGCGCCCGAACTGGCCTACGAATACGACTCCCGCACCCGGCTGATGGCCCTGCGCCACTTCTTCACGGTGATCGGGGGCCTGGGGATGCAGGTGATGGCCTACCAGGTCTTTCTGCGCGAGAACCCGGACGGCTCCGGCGGCGTGCTGGCGAGGGACGGCTACTTCCTCTACTCGCTGGTCGGGGCGCTGATCATCTTCGCCACCATGACCATCTCGACGCTCGGCACCCTGAACCAGGTGCCGCACCTGCGCCAGGCGCCCGCGCGCAAGGTGAGCTTCAGGGTGATGGTCAGGGAGGTCATCGAGACCCTGTCCAACCGCACCTTCCTGGTGATCACCGGGGCGGCGATGTTCATCTCCATCGCCGTGGGGGTGCGCAACGGGCTGGAGCTCTATATCGGCCTCTACTTCTGGAACCTGACCCAGCCGCAGCTGGCCACCCTGGCGACCGTCAGCGTGATCGGCGGTTTCCTGGGCACGGCGTTGGCGCCCTTTATCGCCTCGCGGCTCGGCAAGAAGATCGGGCTGATCGCGGTGTTCGGCACGGCGGTGCTGGTGCACGTGACGCCCGTGTCACTGCGGCTGCTGGGACTGGCGCCGCCGAACGGCACGCCCGAACTCTTGGCGCTGATCTACGGCGAGGAGATCTTCAACTCGACGCTGGCCGCCGCCACCGGCGTGATCCTGGCCTCGCTGGTCGCCGACGTGGTCGAGGACGCCGAGGTCAAGACCGGCCGCCGCTCGGAGGGCCTGCTGCTTTCGGCCACAGCCCTGATGCGCAAGGTCGTCTCCAGCGCCGGGCCGTTCATCGCCACTCTGGTGCTGACCCTGATCGCCTTCCCGGTCGGGGCCGAGCGCAAGGAGGTCGCCCCGGAAGTGCTGCACAGCCTGGGCCTGGCCTACGTGCCGACCATCCTCGGTCTCTACGGCGTGGCGATAGCGGCCCTGTTCGCGTTCAACATCAGCCGCCAGACGCACGAGGAGAACCTGCGCAAGCTGCGCGAGGCCGCCGCCCTGGCCGAGACCGTCTCCATCACCGACGATCCGGAAGGGCCGATTCCGCCGGTTCCGGTTCCCACGCCGGCGCCGAGCCGGCCGAGCTAGGGGGAAGGCGTTTGCGGGGGCGCGGGTCCTGCAACGAAAAGGGGCGGCGACGCCGAAGCGCCGCCGCCCCCCCGTGGGCGGTTCTCGGCGCCTAGTAGGCGTTCATGATCACCTGGGCGATGAGCCCCGTGGCGATCGACATCAGCACCAGATTGCCGTCCGCGTAGATCCAGCGGTGGCCGTACGGGGCCGCGGGCAGGCCGTAAAAGTAGGGGTCCTGCACGTAGTAGCTGCGGTAGACCACCGGCACGTAGGACCCGCGGCGCCAGACGTTGGCGTAGCGGCGGTCCAGCGGGCGGTAGCCGTAGCCTGGCGCATACCAGTAGCCGGCGCGCGGGCCGCGGTAGCTGCGCCATTCGGCGCGGTTGCGCCAGGTCTCGGCCCGGTGACGGTCGAACCGCATGTCGCGCCGCGCGTCGCGGCGGTCGTTTCGCCAGTCACGGCGGTCGTCGCGGCGTTCGTAACGGCCGTCGCGACGGTCCTCGCGCCACTCGCGGCGGTCGCCGCGCCAGTCCTGAGCCGAAGCGGCGATCGGCGAGGCCACGACTGTCAGGGCTGCGGCGGCCAGGATGAGCTTCTTCATGACATCTCCTCGGGTGGGGCGGTCCCCCGTCGCGGGCCAAATGCCGCACCGCCCCTGAACCGCGGCTGAACCCGCGCGGCGGCTTCGGGTTCACCTGCACGTTCCGCTCCCGCGCCGTGATCTGCTAGTGACGCGGGCCATGACCGCGCCGCTGCCCGACGCCGCCCCCACCAACTGGGTCGACCGCCACGCCCCCGAGGCCCTGCGCCCCTGGCTGAAGCTCGGCCGCTTCGACCGCCCGACCGGCGTCTGGCTGCTGATGCTGCCCGGCTGGCAGGGAATCGCGCTCGCCGCCGCCGCCGAGCAGCGGCTGCCCGACCCGCGGCTGCTCGTCCTGTTCTTCCTGGGCGCCGCGCTGATGCGGGCGGCGGGCTGCGCCTACAACGACATCGTCGACCGGGACTTCGACGCCAAGGTGGCCCGCACGGCGGGACGGCCGATTCCCTCGGGCCAGATCAGCGTGGGGCAGGCCTGGGGTTTCGTCGTGGCCTGCTGCCTGATCTCGCTGGCCATTCTCCTGAGCTTCCCGCCGCTGGCGATCGCGCTGGGCGCCGGCTCGCTGCTGCTGGTCGCCGCTTACCCGTTCATGAAGCGGATCACCTGGTGGCCGCAGGCCTGGCTGGGCCTGACCTTCAACTGGGGCGCCCTGCTGGGCTTCGCCGCCGCGACCGGAACGCTGGGCTGGCCGGCCATCCTGCTCTACGCCTCCGGCATCTTCTGGACGCTCGGCTACGACACCATCTACGCCGTCCAGGACCTGGAGGACGACGCCCTGGCCGGGGTGAAGTCCTCGGCCCGCCGGCTTGGCGATGCGGCCCCCAGGGCGGTGCTCGGCTTCTACGCGGCGGCGACCTTCCTTGCCCTGGCCGCCGCCTACACTGCGGGTCTGGGACCCCTGTTCTGGCCGCCGGCGGCCCTGTTCGCGCTCCACCTCTCGCGCCAGGCCCAGCGCCTCGACCTCTCCGACACCGGTCGCGCGCTTGCTCTGTTCAAGTCCAACGCACTGGCCGGCTTCATTCTCTTCGTCGCCGCCTGCGCAGGCGGCTGGCGGCCCTGACCTCACCTCGGCGCCGAACCTGACGCCCCATCATTCTGTCCCCGGGCGAGGCCTTGGGCTAAGATTGATCTGATGGCTGTCGCCGCCCGCGTCGATCCCAAGACCTTCTTCGCCCCCGAGCAGTGGGCGCGCCTGACCGCGCGCTCGGACCTCAAGGGGCTGGCGCTGATCGCCCACGCCTGGGGCGTCATCGGGCTGG
>JAQVDF010000174.1 GCA_028698405.1 Phenylobacterium sp.
CCGATCCGCTTCAGGTCCTCCGGACCGATGCCGGCCCCGGTGTCGCTGACCACCAGCTCCATCGTCTCGTCCGTCGCGTGCAGGTCGACGGTCACCTGCCCTTCGGCCGGGGTGAACTTCAGCGCATTGGAGATCAGGTTGAGGGTGATCTGCTTGAGCGCCCGGCGGTCGGCGTCGACCATCAGCGGCTCCTTCGGCAGCACCCCGCGGAGCTGAATCCGGGCCCGGTCCGCCTGGCCGCGCATCAGCCGCAGCACCGCGCTCACCGCCTCGCGGGCGTCGAAATCCTCGCGCGCCAGTTCGAACCGCTCGGCCTCGATCTTGGACATGTCCAGCACGTCGTTGATCAGGTCCAGCAGGTGGGCGCCGGACTCGTGGATCAGCTCGGCGTACTCGGCGTACTTGTCGGCCATCGGCCCGAACAGGCGGGCGCGCATGATGTCCGAGAAGCCCATGATGGCGTTCAGCGGCGTGCGCAGCTCGTGGCTCATGTTGGCCAGGAAGCGCGACTTGCCGGCGTTGCGGGCCTCGGCTTGGGCGCGGGCCTCCTCGAGCTCGGCTTCGCGCGCCGCCTGCCGCGCGGCCGAGCGCATCGCCGCCATCAGCCGGCCGGGCGCGGCGCGACGCAGCACCAGCGCCACCGGCTGCGAGGCGGCGCCCGCGGGCTGGAAGCGGACCTCGGCCTCCCCGTCGGCCAGCGCGGCGCGGACTGCGGCCTCGATCAGCGCCTTCTGCTCGCCCTCCGCGCAATCGGACAGCAGACGTCCGGGAAGCCGTTCGGGATCGAGCCCCGGCGCGGCCGGGCCATGGGCCGACTGCACGCGGCCGTCGGCGTCCAGGGCCGCCAGAACGAAGGGCTGTTCGGCCAAGAGCCGCTCCATCCGCACCTCGGCGGCGCGGCCGCGGCGCGCCTCCTGCCCCTGCCGCCGCTGCAGCAGGACGACGCCGGCGCCCAGGCCGCCCGCCAGGCTGGCGATCGACAGCAGCCGCAGCCAGTAGTCGGTCCAGGAAGCGATCGGCGTCGGGGCCAGAGAGACCGAGCCGAGCGCGGCGAAGCCCGCGGCGATCAGGGCCGCCGCGCCGCCCAGCGCGGCCAGCCGAACCTCGCCCGTCGCCGCGGCGGCCGCCAGCGGCGCCAGGCACCAGAAGGCCAGCGGGCCGGTCAATCCTCCGGTCAGCAGGCAGGCGCCGATGGCGCAGGCCGACCAGACGAGGACGAGGCTCACCCAGGCCGCCGGACGGCCGGCGACCGCGAGGCCGAGCAGCGCCGGGGCCGCCCCGACGGCCAGCGCCGCCCAGGAGAGCACCGAGACCTCGGCCCGCCCGATCCACAGGCCCGCGGCGGCCAGCACCACGGCCGCCAGCCATCCGCCGGACCAGCCCGCGAGCGCGCGGGCGCGCCAACCGTCGAAGACGGGCGCGTCGGGCTTCAGGCTTGTGTGAGGCTGAATCGGCAAGGGCCCTGTTCGAAGACTCGATCTGGAGATGACCGCGCGAGCTTAACCGCCGTGACCACGTCGTGCGAGAGCGCTCGCGTCTCGCGCGATGCGTGCGGTCAAAGCCCTGCGAAACCAATTCGTAAGCGCGGGGCGGCAAGCTGGGTTCAGTGACAAGTCCGAGGGCAGAAGGTCCTTCCTCATGACCGAACCGGCCCGGCCCTTGGCCGAACTCATCGTCCTGCCGAGCGCCGTCGCGCCGGCCGCCGCCACCGCCGCCGAACAGAAGCGGGCCTTCCTGCGGATGATGAGCCACGAACTGCGCACGCCGCTGAACTCCATCCTCGGCTTTTCGGAGATCCTGGCCGGCGAGCTCTACGGCCCGCTCGGCGCGCCTCAGTACAAGGAATATGCCGAGATCGTCCGCGACAGCGGGCTGAAGCTTCTCGAACTGATCAACCAGCTTCTGGAGCTGGCGCGCCTGGAAGGCGGCCTCAACGAGCTGGAGCCGCGAAGAGAACCGGTGGCCTGCGCGGTCGAGGATGTCGTCGAACAGCTCAGGGCGGAGAGCCGCGTCGCGTTTCATCCTCCCAAGCGGCCGATTGCGGCGCTGGCCGATCCGCGGGCGCTGCGGAGCGCGCTCTGCAACCTGGTCGGCAACGCTCTGGCGGCCACGTCCGAGGATCGGCAGGTGCGGATTTCGGCGCGGGCAGGCAGGGCCCGGGTGGAGATCGAGGTCTGCGACGCCGGCGCGCCCGTGCATCCCGACGACCTGCCCCGTCTGCTGCGCCCGTTCGAGAAGCCGGAAGCCGGCGAAGCCGGCGCCGGGCGCGGGACGCTGAGCCTGGCTCTGCCGACCGCAGCGCTGCTGTGCCAGGCGATGGGCGGGGATCTGACCCTGTCGAGCCCGTCCGCCGGCGGGCTGGTGGCCACTGTCCGCCTGCCCGCAGCGTAAGGCGGCGGTTGCGCCCGGGCGTCCGGCTCCTTAAGTCGCGCAGCACCGATGAGCGCCATCCATGACCAGCTGAACGATCTGGCCGCCGAGTTCGACCTGTTGGGCGACTGGGAGGAGCGCTACCGCTATGTCATCGACCTGGGCCGTGAGCTGGCGCCCCTGAGCGACGCCGAGCGAAACGAGGCCAACAAGGTGCGTGGCTGCGCCAGCCAGGTGTGGCTGGTCACCGAACCCAGGAGCGACGGCACCGTCGGCTTCCGGGGCGATTCCGACGCCCACATCGTGCGCGGCCTGATCGCTATCCTGCTGCGATTGTTCTCCGGCCGGCGGCCCGAGGAGATCATGGCCTTCGATCCCAAGGTGGCGTTCGAGACGCTGGGGCTGTCGGGCGCGCTCTCCTCGCAGCGGTCGAACGGCCTGGCCGCCATGGCCGCCCGCATCCGGCGGGACGCCGAGGCGCTCGCGGCCGCCTAGCGGCGCGGTTCTATCCCAGATTTCAGAAGATCAGGCGGCGCGGATGCCGGTGGCTTCGCCCTGCATCCCGACCACGGCGTCGTAGCCGAGGATCATGTCCACGTCGCGGCCGTTGGAGGCCAGCGGCAGGCGCAGCCACAGGATCGACAGGTGGCCGGCCCCGCGCCAGGCCAGGCTGTGCACGCCCACCGCCGGACGGCGGTCCTTGACCATCTTGGTGAGCTCGCCGCGCCAATATTCGGCGGCGGCGGAATTGTAGATGTCTTCCAGCCGTCGGCCGGTGATCTCGCGGCCGTAGACGCTGTAGAGGCCGGTGCCGGCCAGCCGCAGCCGGAACTCCGGCGGATCGCCGAACACGTCGATCAGGCTGATGGTGGGCAGCAGGCGCTTGAAATCTTTCGGATGGATGTCGCGACGTCCCGGCAGCAGCCCGGCCTTCCGCAGGCCCGCCCAATAGGCGAACAGCTCTTCGTGAGCTCTCGCGGCAGCTGCTGGGGCGCCGATGTGGGCCGCCATCTTCAGATTCCTTAACAACAGATTGGAATCAACGACGAATCACATATCGCCTGATGGGCGAATCGGCGGCAAGCCCCCAAACCGCATTTGCGGCGAAGATTTGTCCTTGTGTGCGAAAATGAGACAGTGGGCGGCCCTGCCGGCCCGGGCGGCGCGGATCCGCGCCCGACGCACCGATCCGGGGCGGACCTCAAAGGGGCGGCCCTCTCCCGGTCCGGGAGAGGGTCGTCGCAGCGAACTAGCGCTTCTTGCGGGCCGCCTGGCGGCCACCTTGGCCCAGGCCCATCTGCTTGGCCAGGTCCGAGCGGGCCTTGGCGTAGTTGGGGGCGACCATCGGGTAGTCTTTCGGCAGACCCCACTTGGCCCGGTATTCCTCGGGGCTCATGTTGTACTTGGTGCGCAGGTGCCGCTTCAGCGACTTGAACTTCCGGCCGTCCTCCAGGCAAATGAGGTAATCGGGCGTGATCGAGCGACGGATCGGCACGGCGGGCTCTTTCGGAGCCGCCTCGACCACTTCGCCGCCCGAGGAGATGCCGGCCAGCGCCCGGTGCACGCTTTGGATCAGCGTCGGCAGCTCGGCGGCGGAAACAGAATTGTTGCCCACGTACGCGGACACGATGTCCGCCGTCATCTCGATGACTTCCGTCTTCTGTTCCATTTTTCTTGTCCTTATGCGCGCCGTCGCGCCCAATGGGGGTGAACTGATTCACCGACTAGATTCCAAGTCATTATCGGCGCGATTGTCCAAGCACAAGGGCTAATAACCAGACGGCTCTATTCAGCACCGCCTAGTTGATCTGGATCATCGGAAAATGTGGTGAAACCCATAGCCGTTAACCACTACCCTGGGACGCGGCTGCACTGTCCGCCTGCTGTCAGCGGCCGAACTCTTTCGACAGCGCCAGCATCGCCGCCCGCTGCGGCGTCGAGAATTCGTCCAGCGCCGCCTCGTCGCCTTCCTCGATGGCCTTGAGCAGGGCGGGAGTCAGCGCGGAGGTCAGCGACCAGTTCCAGTAGCGCAGCACGGTCTGGGCCCGGTCGACGGCGATCATGTCGTAGACCACCAACACCCGCTCCAGCGCCGGCACCAGCGCGCCGGAGGCGTCGGTCTCCGGCCGGCGCAGGCCCCGCCAGAGGGCGCGCACGGCGGCCTTCGGCAGGCCCGTGGCCTTGCACAGGATGGCCAGCGGCTCGCCGCCGGCGTCGGAGAGGATCTTCAGGCCCGTCGTCGGCTTCAGCCCGGCCAGATAGGAGATCTCCTCGGCCGCCTCGCGGGTGAGGCCCGACTGGCCGGCGGCCACGGCCTGTTCGAGGTTCTCGAACGGGCTCTTTTCGATAGCCCCCCGGTTGCGCTGCCGCCGCTCGATGAACTGCAGCGCCTTGCGCGACAGGGGGTCCTGCCACCGCTCCTCGGCGGCCATCGAGAAGATGTCGCCAACCGCGTCCTGCAGCACCTCGCGGGAGACCGCGAACCTCTGAAGAATCGTGCGCCGAGCCTCGGCGTCGGCCCACCAGAACAGCACGTAGGCGTGGGCGGGCCGCAGTTCCGGCCGCTTCAGCAGCGCCGGCACCAGACGCGCGTTCTCGCGGGTGAGGCCGACGATGGCTTCCATGCCGGTGTAGGAGATCTTGGCGGTCTCGTTGCGGAGCAGGCTCTCCAGCACCACCGGCTCGCCCTGCTCGATCAGGGCGTCGGCGACCAGTTCCCCCAGTCCGCGGCGGGCGGCGACCAGGCGGCGGTGATCGACGGAGGCGTGACGGGCGCAGTCCACCAGGTCGCTGTCGGCGATCTGAGCGCAGTCGCGCAGCAGCGGCTCGGCGACCTCGAAGTCGCTGCGCAGCAAGAGCCGGACGAGGGTGGAGGGCGGATCGCTCAGCGTGGCCAGCCGGCGCGAGACCCTGAGCTTCTCGTGAGCCTGCGCCTCGCGA
>JAQVDF010000175.1 GCA_028698405.1 Phenylobacterium sp.
CCGGCTCGCGCATCCCGCGCCAGATCAGCCAGGCGCCGAGCAGCAGCATGGGCGCGGAGAGGGTCATCCCCATGGTCAGGCCCAGCGGCATCGGCGGCATGTAGGCGTCCGGCTCGCGCACCGTCTCGACGGCGATGCGGACCAGGCCGTAGCTGACCAGGAACAGGCCGGCGACAACGCCGCGGCGGTTGAGCAGCTTGGGCTTGCCGTGGGTCGCCCAGCGCAGGATCAGGAACACCAGCACGCCCTCCAGCGCCGCCTCGTAGAGCTGGCTCGGGTGGCGCGGCACGCCCATCGGGTCGTGGGGGAACACCATGCCCCAGGGGACTTCCGTCGGGCGGCCCCACAGCTCGCCGTTGATGAAGTTGGCGATGCGGCCGAAGAACTGGCCGATCGGCTGGGCGGCGGCGACCAGGTCGGCGAGGCGGAACAGGTCGAGCTTGTTTCGGACCGAAAAGGCGATCATCGCCGCGGCCACGCCCAGCACGCCGCCGTGGAAGCTCATGCCCCCGTTCCACACCCGCACGATCTCCATCGGGTCGGTGAAGATGATGTCGGGCGTGTAGAACACCACGTGCCCCAACCGGCCGCCGACGATCACGCCGAGGGTGATCCAAAGCACCAGGTCGTCGATCTGCACGTCGGTGGCGGGCGGGCCGCGGCGCTCCCACAGCTTCGGATTGCGCACGATGCCGACCACATAGCGCCAGCCGATCAGGATACCGGCGACGTAGGCCAGCGCGTACCAGCGGATGGGGAAGGGGCCGATCTGCAGGTCGCCCAGGGTGAACCCCGGAATCTGGAAGATGACGGGATCGATCTCGGGGAACGGCAAGGCGCGGCGTCTCCTTAGGGGTCTCGCGGCTCCCGGTTTAGACGCAAAGCCCTTCGCATTCCTACCCTTCCGTCCCATATGGGAACATGCGAGAGGCTTCCGCCTCCGTAAGAGTGACGAGATGCAGACCCAGAACCCATTCCTCGACGAGATGGCCAAGCTGACCACGGCCGCCATGGGCATGGCCCAGGCCGCCGGCGAGGAGGCCAAGGCGGCGTTCCGCGCTCAGGCCGACCGGATGGTCGCCGAACTCGACCTCGTGCGCCGCGACGAGTTCGACGCGCTGAAGGCCGAGATCGCCGCGCTGCGCGCCGAATTGGCGGCGCTCAAGGGCCAGGCCCAGTCGCAGGACTAATTCACAGCTTCGGCTCGCCCGCGACGCGAAGCCCCTGACGGGCGGCTTGCGAACCGGACTAGTCTCGATCCCGGACGGCGATTCGCAGCCCTCCCTCAGCTCGCGCCGGCCTGAAAGGACCCAGGGTCTCATGGACACCCAGCGCCCCGACGAAGACATCCTCATCGGTCCGGATCCGCTCGATGTCGTCGAGCATGTGCTCTCCGCCGAAAACCTGCAGTTCGACCGCACGGAGGACGGCGACCTCGCCTTCTGCCTGACCGGCGACTGGAAGGACTACGAGCTGTGGTTCGCCTGGCGGCCGGAGGCCGACTGCCTGCAGCTGTGCCTGTCGGTCGACCTGAAGGCGGACGCGGCCAACCGGCCGGCCTTCTACGAGCTGGTTTCGATCATCAACCAGCGCCTGTGGATGGGCCACTTCGAGGTCTGGGACGACGGCGAGATCGTCTTCCGCCACGCCATGACGCTGATGACCGGCGAACAGCCGTCGCTGGCGCAGGCCGCCGGCATGATCGACGTGGCGGTGGAGGCGGCCGACCGCTTCTACCCGGCGTTCGACTTCATGGTCCGCGGGGCCCGCTCGGCCGCCGAGGCCATGGCCGCCTGCATGTTCGAGACGGTCGGCGAGGCCTGACGCCTCGCCGCGGCGGCGGGAGCGTCCCGGCGCTCTCGCCCCGCGCCCGCCGATCTTCTAGGGTCCGCCGCGATCGATTGCGGAGCGGACCATCCATGACCACCCCCATCCTGATGCTGGGCGCAGGCCGGCTCGGCGGCGCGCTGATCGAGGGCTGGCGGCGCACGGGCGCCTTCTCGCCGGCCGGGCTGATGATCCGCGACCCGCAGCCCAGCCCGGCGGCGGAGGCGGCGGTCCGCGACGGCGCCCGGCTCAACCCCGAGGACGGCGAGCTGGCCAAGGCCAAGACGGTGCTGCTCGCCGTCAAGCCGCAGATCTGGCGCGAGGCGGCCGCCGAGGTGACGCCGTGGCTCGCTTCGGGTGCGGTGATCGTCTCGGTGGCGGCCGGCGTCGCCACCACCGACCTTTCCACCGAGTTCGGCAAGCGGCCGGTGGCCCGGGTGATGCCCACGACGGCGGCCGCCATCGCCCGCTGCACGGCCAGCATCTTCTCCGCCGAGCCCGAGGCCTTCGCCCGGGCCCACGCCTTGTTCGAACCGCTGGGCACGGTGGTGGACCTGGCCGACGAGCGGCTGATGCACGCCGCGACCGCGGTCTCCGGCTCCTCGCCGGCCTATCTCTACGCCTTCATCGAAGCTCTGGAGGCGGCGGGCGAGGCGGTCGGGCTGGGGCCAGAGGAATCCCGCAAGCTGGCGCGCGCGACGCTGACCGGCGCGGCCGCCCTGCTGGCCGAGACCGGCGCCGACCCGGCCGAGTTGCGCCGGCAGGTGACCTCGCCGGGCGGCACCACCGCCGCCGCGCTCGAGGTGCTGATGGGCGAGGCCGGCCTCGGCCCGCTGCTGAAGGATGCGGTGGCCGCCGCCGCGCGGCGGTCCAGGGAGCTGGGCGGCTAGCCCGGCAGTCGGACCACGGCCCGCAGCCCGCCCAGCGGCGAGGGGCCGAGCTCGACGTCGCCGCCGTGGCCGCGGGCCACGTCCCGGGCGATGGCCAGGCCCAGGCCGACGCCCTTCTCGTTCTGGTTTCGCGCCTCGTCGAGCCGGGAAAAGGCCTTGAAGGCCTCTTCGTAGCGGTCGGGCGGGATGCCCGGACCGTCGTCGTCGACGACGATTTCCACCCCGCCGGCCGGCCGCGGTCGGGCTGTGACCTCGACGCGCTCGCCGTGCGCGGCGGCGTTCATCACCAGGTTGGAGAGGGCCCGCTTCAGCGCGCTCGGCCGCACCTGGGCGGTCAGCTCAGGATCGGCGGCGACCTGTACATGGGCGCCGGCCCGCACCGCGCCCTCGCTGACCTCGTCGATCAGGTCGCGCAGCCGCACGGTCTCGACCGCCTCGCCGCCCTCGCCGCGGGCGAAGGCGAGGTACTCGTCGATCATGTGCTCCATCTCGGCCAGGTCGCGCTTCATCTCGGCCGTGCGGCTGTTGGGCTCGGCGAGCGCCAGTTCGAGTTTGAGGCGGGTCAGCGGCGTGCGCAGGTCGTGGCTGACCGAGGCGAGGAGGGCGGTGCGCTGTTCGATGTGCCGCTGGATACGGCTCTTCATGGCCAGGAAGGCGTGGGCGGCCTTGCGCACCTCGCGCGCCCCGTGCGGCTTGAAGGCGACGTCGTCGGCCCCCCGCCCGAAGGCGTCGGCGGCGTCCGCCAGCCGCTCGATGGCCCGCACCTGGTTGCGGATGAACAGGATGGCGACGGCGGTCAGCAGGAAGGTCGCCACGATCATCCACAAGAGAAAGATGTGGCCCTGGGTGGCGTACGCCCGGTCGCGCGGGGCGAGGATGCGCAGCACGCCCTCGTCCACCTGGACGCGGATGTCGACGTAGGCCGGGTAGCGGGTGGTGTCGAACCAGAAGGGGGCGTCGAGCCGGGCCGCGAGCGCCCGTTCGATCGACCGGTCCAGCACCGCGAACAGCGAGTAGCGCCGCCGCTCGGGCAGGGTGCGCCCAGGCTGCAGGGCGATGGACAGCGACAGCGACTTCTCGGCCCGGGCCGCCAGGCGCGCGAACGCCGCCGGGCTGGGGTCGTCCTCGTAGCTCTCCACCGCCCAGGCGACATCGCCGGCCAGGCCCTCGGACAGGCGGCTGGTCACCGTCTCCCAGTGGGCGTCGAAGAAGACGAAGGTGACCGCGATCTGCATCAGCGCGATCGGCAGGATGATGATCAGCAGCGAGCGGCCGAACAGGCTGGTCGGCAGCCGGCGCTTGATCCAGCGGGCCAGGATGCGGGCGGTCAGGCGCGGGCGCATCAGTCGGGCGCCAGCATGTAGCCGACCCCGCGCACGGTCTGCAGGTAGCGCGGCGCCTTGGGGTCGGCCTCGATCTTGCGGCGCAGGCGGGTGACCTGGACGTCCACGGCGCGGCCGGAAGGATCGACGGTGTCGCGGGCCAGTTCCAGCCGGTCCACCGGCTCGTGCGGCGAGCGGGCGAGGGTGCGCAGCAGCTGCTGCTCGCCCTCGGTCAGGCGGACGGGTTCGCCCCCGCAGGTGAGTTCTCCGCGGGCGACGTCGAATTGGCAGCGGCCCAGCGTCAGCACGCCCTGCGGGACCGGACGGTCGCCCGAACGCCGCAGGATGGCCTGGATGCGCAGCAGCAGTTCCTCGGGCTCGAACGGCTTGGCCAGATAGTCGTCGGCGCCCAGCTTCAGCCCTTCGATTCGATCTTCCGGCAGGCCGCGGGCGGTCAGCATCAGCACCGGCGTGCGGCCGGCCGGCCCGGCCCGCTCGCGCAGCCAGCGGGTCAGCGAGAAGCCGTCCTCGCCGGGCATCATCACGTCGAACACGGCCAGGTCGAAATCCAGCGTCTCCATCAGCCGCCGCGCCGCCGCGCCTCCCGCGGCGGTCGTCACCCGGTAGCCCTCGCGGGTCAGGTACTGCTTGATCAGCTCGCGGATACGGTCGTCGTCGTCCACCACGATCAGGTGGCGGCGGGCTCTCCGGTCGGTCTCGGCCAGGCTCATGAACAGTCTAGATAGCCCGATTGCGCGCGCCCCGCGACGGGCGCGGCCGAGCGCCGCGATGCGGCTAGTGCTTTGCGCGCGGCCCTTCCAGCCTGTAAGGGAACCTCGCTGAAAGGAGGCTTTCCCCTCATGTCAAACGTTCCCTTCGACGACCGCGACGGATGGATCTGGCTCGACGGCCAGTTTGTGCCCTGGCGCGAGGCGAAGGTGCACGTACTGACCCACGGCCTGCACTACGCCTCGGCCGTGTTCGAGGGCGAGCGGATGTACGGCGGGGTGATCTACAAGCTCCGCGAGCACACCGAGCGGCTTTTCTTCTCGGCCCGCCAGCTCGACTTCGAGATCCCCTACACCCTCGAGGAGATCGACCAGGCCTGCATCGACGCCTGCGCCAAGAACGGCCTCACCGACGCCTACGTCCGCCCGATCGCCTGGCGCGGCTCGGAGATGATCGGCGTCTCGGCCCAGAACACCAAGATCCACGTCGCCATCGCGGTGTGG
>JAQVDF010000176.1 GCA_028698405.1 Phenylobacterium sp.
CGGCGGGCCTAGCCCGCGTTCGTCAGTCGAAGGTGCGGATCGACGGATCGCGCCGGGCGATCTTCTGCAGCGTCTCGACGAAGAACGGCGGCTCCAGCGACAGCACGCGCGCCTCCAGCGCCTCCGACGTGTCGCCGGGCTCGATCGCCACAGGCCGGCGGGCGACGATGGGGCCGCGGTCGTACTCCTCGTCCACCAGGTGGATGCAGATCTCGCTCTGCGGCGCGCCGGCGGCGAGCACCGCCTCGTGGACGCGGCGGCCGTACATCCCCTCCCCGCCGAAGTCCGGCAGGGGGCCCGGGTGGATGTTCAGCACCCGGTCGCGGAAGGCCGCCAGGGTCTTCGGCCCCAGCCGGCGCAGATAGCCCGACAGCACCACCAGTTCGACGCCGGCCTCGGTCAAGGCCGCGCAAAGGCGCGCGTCGGCGCGCTCTGGGTCGGCCTGGGTCGGCACGCACAGTGTCGGCACGCCGTGCTCGGCCGCGAACGCCATCGCCGGGGCGTTGCGGTTGTTGCTCACCACCAGCCGCGCCTCGGCCTCCAGCGCCCCGCTCTCGATGGCGTCGATGATGGCCCGCATGGCGCTGCCGTTGCGCGAGGCCAGGAAGCCGATCCTCAGAGGTCGGGAAATCACGCGAACTCCGCTCCCAGCCGATGCTCGATCACCAGGCCGTCGTAGGCCGGCTCGACGCCTTGCGGGAGCTGGGCCTTCAGGTCGTTGTAGTCGAGGTCGATGTGCAGGTTGGTGAGTATGGCCCGCTGCGGCTTCACCCTCGCGATCCACTCCAGGGCCCGCTCCACGTGGGCGTGGGTCGGGTGCGGGCGCCAGCGCAGGGCGTCGACGATCCACACCTCCACCCCCGCCAGGGTCTCGAAGGCCGCCTCGTCCAGGCCGACCACGTCGCTGGAGTAGGCGACGCCCCCGAACCGGAAGCCGACCGAGCGCACCCCGCCGTGGTCCTGGTCGAAGGTGGCGACCGGAATGGCGCCGGACGGCCCGTCCAGCATCCAGGTCGGCCCGTGGGCCGGCAGGTCGCGCGCCTCGCAGATCGCCGGATAGCCGCCCTCGGATTCGAAGATGTAGCCGAAGCGGCGCAGCATCGAGTCCCTCGTGGCCGCGTCCATCAGACAGTGAATGCGCGCCCGCTGGCGGATGAAGAAGGCCCGCACGTCGTCGATGCCGTGGGTCTGGTCGGCGTGGTCGTGGCTCAGCAGCAGGGCGTCGAGCCGCCTCACCCGCGCCGCAGCAGTCTGCAGGCGCAGGTCCGGCGAGGCGTCGACCAGCACCGTGGTCTCCTCCGTGCCCTGCTCGGCCCGGCGGCGGACCAGCAGCGAGCAGCGGCTGCGGGTGTTCTTCGGCTCGGACGGGTCGCAAGCGCCCCAGTCGCCGTCGGCGCGCGGCACGCCGCCCGACGAGCCGCAGCCCAGGATGGTGACCTCCAGCAGGCCGCTCATGGCCTGGGGATCCGGTCGAACAGGGCGAAGAAGGCGTCCTCGGTGCGCCGCTCGGCCTCCTCCAGGCTCCAGCCACGCATCTCGGCGAGCTTCTCCAGCACCTTGGGCAGGAAGGCCGGCTCGTTGCGTTTTCCCCGGTGGGGCACAGGGGCGAGATAGGGACAGTCGGTCTCGACGATGATGCGGTCGGCCGGCATCTCGCGGATCACCTCGCGCACGTCCTCGGCGGTCCGGAAGGTGGCGATGCCGGAGACCGAGAACCAGGCGCCCAGCGCCGCGGCCCGACGGGCCAGCTCCGCGCCCGAGGTGTAGCAGTGCATCAGCATGCGGAACGGGCCGCGCGCGTATTCCTCCTCGAGGATCTGGCCCATCACCTCGTCGGCTTCGCGGGTGTGCACCACCAGCGGCAGGCCCGTGCGGCGGGCCGCCTCGACGTGGACGCGGAACACGGCCGCCTGCACGTCCCTCGGCGAGAGGTCGTAGTGGAAGTCCAGACCCGTCTCGCCGATGCCGACCACCTTCGGGTCGCGTGCGACGTCGCACAAGGTGTGGGCGGTAAGTTGCGGATTCTCTTTGGCTTCGTGCGGGTGGGTTCCGACCGTACACCAGATGTCCGGCGCCTCGGCCACGGCGCGGACGGCCGGATAGTTCGACACCCGGTCGCAGATGTTGACCATCAGCGCGATCCCGGCGGCGCGCGCCCGCTCGATCACCTCCGCACGGTCGGAGTCGAACTGGGGGGCGTGAAGGTTGACGTGACTGTCGATCAGCATCCGGAGGTCAGGCGCGGGCGGCGGCCTTCAGTTCGTTGAGGGCCGCAAAGAAGGCGTCGGCGCGGTCGAGATTGAGCGCTTCGGCCTCGCGCGGCAGGCGCTGCAGCGTCTCCCACGCCGCAGCCCAGCGATCAAGCGCCGCCGGCTCGCCGCGAGCCTCGGAGACGAAGGCGTGGATGCGGGCGGCCAGCCGCTCGAAGGTCAGGGCGAACAGCGCCGCCCCGTCGGCCCCGCGGAACCTGTCGGCCAGGGCGAGCGCCGCCGCCTCGTTCAGCTCGGGCAGGCCGGAGATGATCGCGCGGGCGGCGTCGTCGATCTCGATGGCCGAGCCGGCGGCCAGCGTCAGCGCCCTGCCCGGCGCCCCGCCGCTCATCCGCGCCAGATGCAGGGCGTCCTCGGGATTGGCCTCGGCGTAGCGGCGGGCGAAGCTCGCCACCGCCTCCTCGGGCAGCGGCTTGAAGGCCAGCCTGCGGCAACGCGAGCGGATGGTCGGCAAGAGCTTTCCGGGCGCATGGCTGATCAGGAACAGCACGCCCCGCGGCGGCGGTTCCTCCAGAGTCTTCAGCACCGCGTTGGCGGCGTTGACGTTGAGGTCGTCGGCGGCGTCGATGATCGCCACCCGAAAGGGTGCGACGGCCGGCGACTTGGAGAAGAACTCGGCCAGGCCCCTCGCCTCGTCCACCGGGATCACCTTGCGCGGCTTGCCGTCCTCGCCGACCCGCTCCAGCACCATCAGGTCGGGGTGCGAGCGGGCGATGATCTGGCGGCTGACGGGATCGGACGGGTCCGAGCCGAGCGGTCCCAGCCTCGGCTCGGGCGCGGCGCCCAGCAGGCGGCGGGCGGCGCGGTAGGCGAAGGTCGCCTTCCCCACCCCCTCGGGGCCAGTCAGCAGCCAGGCGTGGTGCAGTCGGCCGCGGGCGCGCGCATCCTCGAACTCGGCCTCGCTCGCCTCGTGGCCGATCAGGTCGAACACCTCGCGCGGATGCGGCGGGGCCTCAGGCATCGCTCGGCAGGCGCGCGGCGACCGCGCCCCAGATCGCTTCGGCGACGGTCGCGATGGGCTGGGCCGCGTCGATCACCACGCAACGCTCGGGCTCGCGCCGGGCGATATCCAGGAATCCCTGCCTGAGCCGCTCGTGGAAGGCCTCGCCCTTTGATTCGAAGCGGGTCTCGGCGCCGGCCCGGCCGTGGGCGCGGCGCAGCCCCTCTTCCACCGGCAGGTCGAGGATCAGGGTCAGGTCCGGCCGCACCTCGCCCAGAACGTGGGTCTCGAGCGCCGCGATCAGGGCCGGGTCGGTCCCTCCGCCCGCCCCCTGGTAGGCGCGGGTCGAGTCGGCGAAGCGGTCGCAGACCACCCAGGCCCCGCGCGTCAGGGCCGGGGCGATCACCCGCTCGATGTGGTCCCGCCGGGCGGCGTACATCAGCAGCGTCTCGGTGATCGGGCTCCAGCGGTCGGCCGCGCCGGTGACCAGCAGCTCGCGGATGCTCTCGGCGCCCACCGAGCCGCCCGGCTCGCGGGTCGCCACCACCTCCAGGCCGGCCGCCTTCAGGCGCTCGGCCAGCGCCTTGACCTGGGTCGACTTGCCGCCGCCCTCGCCGCCTTCGAAAGTGATGAACCGCCCGCGCGCCACGGGCGCAACATGGCGGTTTCGCGCCTAAAGTCTAGCGCCTGACGACCCGCGCGTCGGCGAAGCCGGTGGCCACCACCCGCTCGCGCAGCAGCGCCGCCTCCAGCTCGTCCGAGGCCCCGTCGATCAGCACCCGATAGATGTTCACGCCGTCCTGGTAGACCGTCTCGATCTTCGCCCGGCCGAGGCCAGAGGCGTCGATGGCGTCGGCCTGCTTGCGGGCGTTCTCCCAGTTGGAGAAGGCGCCGGCCTGGATCCGGTAGGCGCTGGACTGGCCGATCGTCGTCGTCGGCGCGGTGATCGAGGCGACGACCGGTTCCGCCGCGGGCGCCGGGGCGGCCGGCTGCGCCGGCGGCAGGTCCAGCGGCGTCAGTTCGGCGGCCGACACCGAGCTCGGCGAGGAGACGGTCTGCGGCGGCGCCCACAGGTCCTCCGGCTCGGCCGCGGCGGCCGGCGGGACCGGCGCGGGCGCCGGATTGGCGATCGGGGTCATGGCCACGGTCGTGCGCCCGCTGCTGCGGGTGTCCGAGGCGTACTGCAGGCCCGACTGCGGAAGTTGGGCGGGGCCCAGGTAGCGCACCCGCACCCGCGCCGTGCCCTGGCGCTCGAAGCCCAGGCGGCGCGCCGCCTCCTGCGAAAGGTCGATGATGCGGCCGGCGACGAACGGGCCGCGGTCGTTGATCCGCACCTCCAGCTTGCGGCCGTTTTCCAGGTTGGTGACCTCCACCCAGCTCGGCAGCGGCAGGGTCGTGTGGGCCGCCGACACCAGCGCCTGATCGAAGAGCTCGCCGTTGGCCGTGGTGTTCATATGGAAGCCGGGGCCGTACCAGGATGCGACGCCGACCTCGTCGTAGTCGGGCTGCTCGCGCGGCACGTACCAGATGCCGCCGACCTGGTAGGGCTTGCCGAGCTTGTAGTGCGGGCTGGCGGCGCCGGGGCCGGGCGTCGCCGGGCTGGTCTGCAGCCGGGACGCGTCCTTCGGCGTCGCGCAGGCGGCCAGGGCCGCCCCCGCCATCAGGACGAGGGCGATGTTGCGGGCGGGTCGGAAGGCGGCGCGGTGGTCGGCGGCGGCCATGCGGGAAACCTCGGGCGGTCTTTAAGGAGCGTGTCGGCCCCATCCTGACCGCCGGGGCTTGCTTCACGGTTAACGAAGCCTTTGCCCGACGCAGAGTTGGAGCCCCCTCCCCGCCCCTGCTAGAAGCGCCGTTCCGGACGGGTGGCCGAGTGGTTTAAGGCAGCGGTCTTGAAAACCGCCGTGGGTTCACGCCCACCGTGGGTTCGAATCCCACCCCGTCCGCCACTTCGGTATAAAACCGGGAACGCCGATTCCCGCCGATTTCCCTCCCTTAGCGGCGACCAGCGCCCTCAACAGCGTGTTTTTGTTGCCGTTGATGTAGATCGCAT
>JAQVDF010000177.1 GCA_028698405.1 Phenylobacterium sp.
CCCCATGCGCGATGGCCGCGCGGGACATGCGGTCGACCTGTGCGCTGGGTTGGCGACCGCCTCCCAAGAGCTCTTGGCGCAGCGTCTGGCCGAACGGGGCGCAGAGGGGCTCGTCGCCGAACTGCAGGCCGCGGGCGCCGATCAGCTCCTCGCGGGGCTCGCCGTGGCGGCGCTGCAGGCGGGCCTGCCGCCGGTCGGCAAGGCCTGAGGCCACGCAACCGCGCGATCAACGGACGCGGGGAGCGCCACAGAACGTCTTCGGCACCGAATGCCGTTCGTCTGCGATAAAGGCGGGATCGGTGAGCGCCGCGAGGAAAGCCTCGATCTCCGTCAGGTCCTGGTCGGTCATTCCAGCAAGGCCCTCATGGGCCCCGATGGCGGTCCGCAGGGTCTTTGCCGAGCCGTCGTGCAGATACGGCGCGGTGAGACCGACGTTGCGGAGCGAAGGCGTGCGGAAGGCGGCACGATCCACTGGGAGACCGGTTTTCTCGTATGCGCCTTCGTCGCCGCCGCGGCTCGGCGCGATGACGTGATACTCACCGTCGGTGAAGCTGGTTCCTGCATGGCACTGGCTGCAGCCGGTCTCCCGGAAACGGCGCTCGCCCCGGCGGGCGGTCTCAGAGATCGCCGAGCGGTCGCCGCGGAGATAGGCGTCGTAGGGCGATGAGAAGGAAATCAGCGTCCGCTGGAATGCGGCAATGGCCTTCGTCGTCGCGACGAAGGAGACTTCGCCGCCCGTTTCCGGGAACGCTGCGGCGAACATCCGCCGATAGCAAGCATCGCTCCCCAGCCGGCGCACGATCTCAGTCTCTTGGCCGTGCATCCCCATCTCCACCGGATGCAGGCCGGTGATCGGCACGCCAGCCTGTTCCTCGAGGCTGGCCAGTTTCGGATCGGCCCAGGTGAACCTGGTGAAGTACCCGACGTTGGCCAGGCCCATGGGATTGCGACGCCCAGGCGCTTCGCGGACGCCCGGACGGGTGGCGTTGCTGTGCGCGAAGGCCCGATGCTGCTCGTGGCAGCTCGCGCATGACAGGGTCCCGTCGATTGAAAGGTCGGCGTCGTAGAACAGCCGGCGGCCGAGCTCGACCTTCGCCTGCGACATCGGGTTGTCGGCGGGAACGGGGGGCGGCGCCACCCCTGCCGGCAGCCCCCAGTCGAAGGCGGGCGCGGCCGCCGCGCATCCGATCGCAGCGGTGGCGCAGATGGCGGCGGCCAGCAGCCTCATGGGGCGACGCGCGTCACCATGACGGGCAGCGCTGGCTGGGCCGCCCCCGTGATCGCGACCACGTAGCGCCCTGGCTTCAGCGGGAAGGTCACGGTCTTGCGGACGGTCGAGCAGGCGGGTCCCCGACCGTGGCGGACCGACTGGATGCGCTCGCCGCCGCTCAGCACATCGATCCAGCCGCCGGCCCCCAGCGAGATCTGGTAATCGCCGGGCTGGGCGACCAGCAGCTCGAACAGGCCGCTTTGGCTGACCGATCCTCCTGGTTGAGCAGGAAGCACCGGAAACACCACGTCCCGGGTGGGTTTCAGGGTTGCGGTGACCGCACGTCCGATCGGAAGCTGCGCCGCCCCGACGCCCGCCAAATCGGCCGCCGCCGCCAGGGGCGAGCGACTTGTCCAGCCTGCGAGGGTGGCGGGGAGGCCCTCATCGCTGATGCTGGCGCAGGCCTGGTGCGGTGGCGCTTGCGCCAGAGCCGATCCGGCGGCCAGCGTCAGCGCCGGCAAGAGTGCGATCGCGATCTTTATGGCGTTGGATGACATGCCTTGTCTCCTCTTAGAACCGCGCGCGAACGCTCGCGTAGAACGAGCGTCCCGCTTCAGGGAATCCGTCGGTGAGCTGGTAGTCCTGGTCGCCGATGTTCTGAGCGGCGAGCGTGAGCGTCACATCGTCGGTCACCTGGTAGTCGGCTGAGAGGTTCAGGAGCGTGTAGCTGCCTGTCCGGTAGTAGGTGAGCGGACTCGTGGTGGTCACCGTCCAGCGCTCATCGGCGTACTCGACGCTGGGCCGGATCGTCAGCCGCTCCGCCGGGCTCCACGCTGCGTAGGCGAACAGCTTCCAGTCCGGCACGCCTGTGGGACGGAAGTCGGGATTGGTGGGGTCCTTCAGCTTGCGATGCAGATAGGTGAGGTTCCCGCCGGCCTCCAGCGTGTCGGTCAAGGTGGCGTGCGCCGAGGCCTCGAACCCGTAGTAGTGGCCGTCAGCGGCGTTCTTGGTTTGATTGACCGTGCCGAAGCCGGGGACGACCACGGGGATCTGGATCAGGGCGTTCTGCAGATCGGCGTAGAACACCGCGCCGGTGAAGTTGATGTCCGGCGTCACCTGCAGATCGGCGCCGACCTCAAAGTTCGTCGCCCGTTCTTCGCGGACGTCGGGATTGGGGATCGCCGCCCCGAAGCGCGAGCTGAAACGTTCGAATACCGTCGGAAAGCGGGCTCGGCTGGAGACGCTGGCATGAAGCCGGGTCGCCTCGTCGAGGCGCCAAAGCAGCGCGGCCTGACCGTTCCAGGCCTCGTTGTTGCGCAAGGCGTAGTGGACCGGTTGCATATTGATGACGCTGTTGGCGATCGTCGCGCCCGAGACCGACACGTTCATGTCGTTCGCCACCCTCAGGTCGGTCCAGTCGTAGGACGCGCCCAGCACCAGTTCGACCGCCGGACTGAGCGCTGTCGTGTATTCGCCGGCCAGGGAGTAGGTGTTCTCGTCGTTGGTCTGCCACGGCTCGCTGTAGGGGGTGTTGATGGAAGGCGACCCCGACGACGGCGTGCGGATGAAGCCGTCCTGGCGCTCATGATGGACATCGCGACGGGCGTAGAACACGCCTTTCAGCCGGCTCGTCGGGCTCAGGTCGTAGTCGAGCTGGATGTTCCCGCCCGTGGCGTGATCCTGGTAGTAGGAGTCAAAGGCGCGGGGGATCGACTGCCGCGTCTGGGCGGGGTCATCGAACGACTGCAGCAGGTTGTCGAAGGTGTTGTGATAGAGCCGGGTGCGCAGGATCAGCCCCTCCGCCACCTGGGTTCGGGTCAGCAGCGCCACGCTGCTGATGTTGTAGTAGGGCCATTTCCAATAGCGGGAGTTCGGGTCGCTGACGCTGTAGGGGGCGTTCTTCTCGCCTTCGCTACGGGTGTAGTTGATCGAGTACTCGTCAGTGTCGTTGGGTTGCCAGCCGGCCTTTAGGTTGATCCGCCAGTCCGAGGTCTGCGAGTTCTCGCGCACGCCGCCGTCTTCCAGCGGCGTGGGCTTGAAGTTGTCCGAGAGGGTGAAGTGGTCGCGGTCCATGTATGAACCCGACGCCTGCCAGTAGAAGTCGCCGGTGCGTCCGCCGACGCGCCCTGACAGTAGCTGACCTTCACTCTCGAGCTTTCGGTTGAAAAAGGCCGATGCCTGGATTTCTCCTTCCAGTTCGGCAGTCGGCTTTACGGTTACCAGGTTGATCGCCCCGCCCAGGCCGCCAGGACCGTCGAGCACCGAGACATAGCCCTTGGAAATCTGGATCTCGGCGAGGTCGGCGGTCAGGAAGCGCGCAAAGTCGATCCGGTTGTCGGCGGGGAGAAAGACCCGCACCCCGTCGATCGACAGCGTCGTCTGGAACCTGTCGAAGCCACGCACATAGACCACTCGCTCGTTGCGCGATCCGCCGGTGTTGGAGGCGTTGACGCCGGGAACGAGGCTCAGCGCCTGGTCGACAGTCTGCTTGTTGAAGGTCTGGAGCGTATCGCCGGAAGTGACCGACCCGCCCAAGGCCTCACCGGTGCGGCTCTGGGCGGTGACGTGCAGTTCCCCCAGTGTGTAAACCTCGCTCTCGGCGGCGGTCTGCGCCAACACGACCGTAGGAGCAGCCGACACCAGCAGCGCGGCAAGCCAGGAGTGCATGAAGATATCCCCTCGTTATGTAGCAACATTGCATATCGATGGGGAGGTGCGTGCTCAAGGTCCAACGGCTGCGGCGAAGCTTGATATCCGGCAAGCGGCCGCTTGACCGCTGATCGCGTGCGTCGCGGGTGACTATCGCAGTCGGGTGGCATGGAGCCTTCGTGAGCGATTGGGTTTCCTGCGAGCGTCGCCACCGCTCGGCCTTGGTGCTCTTGGGAGCCTAGCCCTTCGTCACGGATAGGGAGGCGACCAAGAGTCCGCGCTGCGAACTCCGGCTGCTCGGCACCCGCCTATTGCAGTTGTTTGAGCGCCAAAATCCCTCACTACCCGCCCGCGAGGAGGGCTGACAAAGCTTCTGCGGGACGCTATATGTCCGCCCAACATCGCAAGTCAGCGCTGGATGGCGCTAACGAGCGGCGGGCCCCGGCCCGGCCGCTTTTTTGTTTGCCGGAGGACGGCGAAGCTCATGCGCGGGAAAACCGCCGAAGACGCAAGGCTGCTGGAGCTGCTCGACCCCGTGGCCGAGGCGGCCGGCTATGAGATCGTCAGGCTGCGAATGATGGGCGGCTCCGCCCAGCGCCGCCTGCAGGTGATGGCCGAGCGGCCGGAAGACGGCGAGATGAACGTCGAGGACTGCGCGCGGCTGTCGCGGGCCATCTCGGAGGTGCTCGACGCCGCCGACCCGATCTCCGGCGAATATGTGCTGGAGGTCTCCTCGCCCGGCGTCGACCGCCCGCTCACGCGGCTGAAGGACTTCGCCGCCTACGAGGGCTACGAGGCGCGGATCGAGCTCGACCGGCTGGCCGAGAACCGCAAGCGGTTCCGCGGCGTGCTGGCCGGCGTCGAGGGCGACCAGGTCGCCATCGACCTGGAAGGCGAGGAGGAGACGGCGCTGGTGCCCTTCGCCTGGATCGCCGACGCCAAGCTGGTGCTGACCGACGAGTTGATGAAACGCGGGGCCGCCCAGCGCGCCGAGCGGCTGGCCGCGGCCGACGACACCCATTCTGACCAGGAAGGACGCTGAGCATGAGCGTTACGGGGATTTCCGCCAACCGGCTGGAACTGCTGCAGATCGCCGAGGCGGTCGCGCGCGAGAAGTCGATCGACAAGGAGATCGTCATCGAGGCGATCGAAGAGGCGATCCAGAAGGGCGCCCGGGCCCGCTACGGCGCCGAGCACGACATCCGCGTGCACATCGATCCCAAGACCGGCGAGACGACCGTCAAGCGCGTGCTCACCGTTGTCGACGACGACGCGACCTGGAACGTCGAGGAAGGCGAGGAGGAGCCGGTCGGCATCATCCGCCTGTCCGACGCCAAGCGGACCGACAAGGACGCCTTCGTGGGCAAGGTCTACGAAGAGATCCTGCCGCCGTTCGAGT
>JAQVDF010000178.1 GCA_028698405.1 Phenylobacterium sp.
GCACATTCATGTGGCCCATGCGGTCGCATTCCCAGGTGTTGACCCCGCCGCCCCAGACCTCGACCGCCGCCACGCGCCGTCCCCCTCGTTGCTGCGCCGGGACCTTAGGCAGGGGCGGGGCTGCGATCAAACGTCGGTGCGTTTGCCCTCCGCGGGGTCGGCGCCCGGACCGAGCCGGCCCTCGGCCGACGAGGCCGGAACATCGTCGCCGTCGGTGGAGGCGTCTTCCGGCGGCGAGGTCTCCTCGCGAATGCCGGTGCGCGGGGGCTGGAAGCTCGGATGCTCGCCGGCGACGGCAGGCCCCCGGCCGCTGCGCTCGACGGCGTCGTGCTGGTTGACCGACGGATAGCGTTCCGGCCCCGCGTTGTCCTCGGCCGCATTCAGCGGCTGGGCGGCGTTCGCCTTGCGGCCCTCGCTCTGCAGCTTGTTCTCGTCGGCCATCTCGGAATCTCCTGTCGTCGGGTTCGCCGAGAGAGCGCGCCAGGGCGGTCGGGCGTTCCGGATCGCGGGCGGATCGCGCCGACCCCGCGATCGTGGCAAGCTGGCCGGCGGGGAGGATGCACATGCCCAGCGCCGAGCGACCGCGTCCGCCGATGGAGACGATTCGCCGGCACGGCCTCGTCACCCGGCTGACCCACTGGACCAACGTCCTGGCGGTGCTCGTGCTGCTGGCCAGCGGCCTGCAGATCTTCAACGCCCATCCGGCCCTCTACTGGGGCGAGACCTCGACCTTCTCCCGGCCGTGGGTGGCGATGGCTGCGGTGGAGCGCGGCGGCGAGTTCGTCGGCCTGACCAAGGTGGGCGAGGCGGTGTTCGAGACCACCGGCGTGCTCGGCTACTCCGGCGAGGTGCGCGGGTTTCCGGCCTGGGCGACGCTGCCCGGCTACCGCTCGCTGGCCGACGGACGACGCTGGCACTTCTTCTTCGCCTGGGTGTTCGCCATCAACCTGGCGGTCTACCTGGCCGCCGGCCTGATCGGCGGGCACGTGCGGCGCGACCTGCTGCCGGACCGCGACCAGATCAGGCCGCGGCGCATCCTGCGGGAGATCGCCGACCATGCGCGCCTGCGTTTCCCGCGTGGAGCGGAGGCCAAGCGCTACAACCTGCTGCAGAAGCTGGCCTACCTGATCGTGGTCTTCGTGCTGCTGCCGATGATGCTGCTGACCGGGCTCTGCATGTCGCCGGCCTTCGGGTCGGTGGGCTACGGCCTGATCGAGCTGTTCGGCGGCCGCCAGTCGGCGCGCACCCTGCATTTCCTGTCAGCCTCGGCCATCGTGTTGTTCGTGGTCGTCCATCTGGCGATGGTCGTGGCCTCGGGCGCCTGGAACAACATCCGGGCGATGGTCACCGGACGGTTCGCGGTCCGCCCCGAGGAGGCCGGGACATGAGCCGGATCGACCGCCGCAGCTGGCTGAAGGGCGCGGCCGCCGCCGCCGGCGGGCTGGTCGCCGCCGCCTGCGACCGCCTCACCTTGAACCCCACGGTGCAGCAGACGCTGGCCCGCGCCGAAGGACTGACCCGCAGGACCCAGCGGGCGCTGTTCCCACGCATGGCCCTGGCGCCGGAATTCTCGCCCGAGGACATTTCGCCGGACTTCCGCGCCAACGGGACGATCAATCCGCAGGATCCGGCCTACGTCGCCCTGCGCGAGGCCGGCTTTTCCGATTACCGCCTCGTGGTGGACGGGCTGGTGGAGCGGCCGCTGGCCCTGTCGCTGGCCGATCTGCGCGCCCTGCCGGCCCGCAGCCAGATCACCCGCCACGACTGCGTCGAAGGCTGGTCCAGCATCGGCAAGTGGACCGGCGCGCGGCTGTCGGCGGTGCTAGAGGCCGCGGGCCTGAAAGAGGGAGCGCGGTTCGTCGTCTTCCACTGCGCCGACAAGCTGGAGCCGAGGGTCGACGAGCGAGGGCGCTACTATGAGAGTCTGGATCTGGAGGACGCTTTCCACGAGCAGACCATCCTGGCTTACGAGATGAACGACGCCCCCCTGCCCGTGGCGCACGGCGCGCCGGTCCGGCTGCGGGTCGAGCGGCAGCTCGGCTACAAGCACGCCAAATACGTCATGCGCATCGAGGCGGTGGAGAGCCTGACGCCCATCCGCGGCGGGAAGGGCGGCTTCTGGGAAGACCGCGGCTATGAGTGGTACGCAGGGATCTAGAGGGTCGCGTCGACCCCGCGGCCCGCCCCGCCGGGGCGCCGGTCCTGCTGGAAGCGGTCGACCATCCGCTCGCCGTCCCACAGTTCGGCGCGGCCGTAGTGGGGCCGCTGGTGCAACAGGTCGAGGGTCAGGCTCCGCGCCTCGGCCAGCGAGGCCTCGGGCAGAATCTCCATGTAGGGAACCTGGTTCTCGTCCTCATAAAGGTAGCAGATGAAGGGCATTGGCGCTCTCCTCGTTCAGGCGGGAGCGCGCGGCTTGGTGGGGCCGCCTCTTTTCCGAGCGCCGGCTCCTGAAGGAAAACGCACCGGCGAGAGAGCAAGCCTACACCAAACGCCGGTGATTAGCGAACGAAGCCTCGCGCCGCGGTTTTCTGGCCTCCCGGCGCAGGACAGGAGGCCGCCCGCCACGCGACGAGCGGCCTCATCCATTTGTGAGTGTGACCCGTTCAGGCCTTCTTGAACAGGTCGGCCCAGCGGCGGCGGTTGCGGGTCTTCCAGGCGCCGCGGTGCCAGGCGTCGGAGGCGATCAGCGGCACCACCGTAGTGGCCTCGGCGAACACCATCTGCTCCCAGGTCACGTCCACCTTGCCCCAGGAACAGGCCTCCTTGAGCGTCGAGGACGAGCAGGCGCCGTCGCGCACGTCCGCCACCGTGACCTGGATGGCGTATTTGTGCATCTCCGCCTCGTGGCCGAGGATCTCGGCGCAGACCACGGTGTCCTGCGCGAAGTTCTTCGGCACGCCGCCGCCGACCATGAACAGGCCGGTGGTGCCCGCCGCCAGCTTGATGTCGGTCAGCTCGCGGAAGTCGGCCACCGAGTCGATGGTCAGGTAGGGCTTGCCGGCCTTCATCCGCTCCACCTGATGCTTGACCAGGCCGAAGCCGGCCGAGGAGTCGGTGAAGGCGGGACAGAAGATCGGCACGCCCTCTTCGTAGGCGGTCTGGATCAGGCTGCCGGCCTTCTTGGCGTTCCCGTCGGCCAGCCACTTGCCCATCTCGTGGATGAACTCGCGGCTCGAGTAGGGCCGCGGCTCCAGCGCATTGGCGATCTCGTAGATCGCGTGGTCGCAGGCCTGCAGCTCTTCCTCGTCGATGTAGGTGTCGTAGATGCGGTCGATGTACAGCGCCCGCAGGTCGCGGTCGTCGACGTTGGCCTGGGCCTGGTAGTGCTTGAAGCCGAGCGCCTCGAAGAAGTCCATGTCGACGATCGAGGCGCCGGTCGAGACGATCGCGTCGATCATCCCGTACTTCACCATGTCGCGGTATATGTGCATGCAGCCGCCAGCGCTGGTCGAACCCGCCAGGGTCAGCCAGGTCGAGCAGGCCTGGTCCTCGAGCGCCATGGTCAGGATGTCGGCCGCACGCGCCGTGTCCCGGCTGGTGAAGCTCATCTGACGCATGGAATCGATGATCGGGCGGGCGTCGTACTGGTCGATCGCCACATGCTCGACGGTGCGGGAGAGCAGTTCGGCCTTCTTGTTCGTCTGAACGTCAGCGGTCATCTTCGGAAGTTCCCTTCTGAGGGTGAGCGCCCGTCCGAGAACAAGGGCGCGGCCGGGACGGAGCGACCGACCGCGCCTTCAACAAGCGAGCGGAGGAGTTATTTCCTCCGGCGCTTCTTCGACTTCGCGCGCGCGAACCGCACGACGTTTTGGGGTTCGGCCCGCGGCACCGGGATGGACCGCCGCGCCAGGCCGTACATGGAGGCCATGGGCGCGTCCCCGACCGCGACGGTCTCGGCGTCGCCGAAGCCGTTGAAGCGGGTGTTCATGGCCACACCATAGGCGCCCAGCATGCCGATCTCGACGTAGTCGCCTTCGCGCACGTCCTCCGGCAGCCAGAACGGGCCCGGCATGTGGTCGATGGAATCGCAGGTCGGCCCGTAGAAGCGGAACGGCCGCAGGCTCCCCTCGACCTCGCGCGCCTCTTCGCCGTCGTCACCTCGGATCAGCTTGACCGGAAAGGGCCACTTGGTGTGCGCCGCATCGAACAGGCTGCCGTAGCTGCCATCATTCAGATAGAGCGCGTCGCCCTTCCTCAGCTCGACCTTGGTGAGGATGGAGGAAGCCTCGGCGACCAGCGCCCGGCCCGGCTCGCACCACAGCTCGGTCGTCTCGTGCACCATCATGTCCGCGAAGCCGCGATCGATGGAGTCGAGGTAGTCGCCGAGTTGCGGCGGCACCATGCCCGGATAGACCGACGGGAAGCCGCCGCCCACATCCACCACGTCGGCGAGCACGCCGGCGCGGACCAGGGCGCGCGAGGCCTGGGCCATGGCCGCCTGGAAGGCGGTCGGCCGCATGCACTGGCTGCCCACGTGGAACGAGACGCCCATCAGCTCCTGGGTCGCCCGGCGGGCGGCCAGCAGCAGCGCCGGGGCCTGATGCGGATCAACGCCGAACTTGCCCGAGAGCGAATAGGTGGCGCCCTCGGCCTGGACGGCCAGCCGCACGATCAGGTTGAGGTCGTCGGCGCCGCCGGTGGCCTCGACGATCTTGGCCAGCTCCTCATGGGTGTCGAGCGCGAAGGTCTTCACCCCGTGATCGAAGTAGGCCTGCGCGATCGCGCGGCGGCTCTTCACCGGATGCATGAAGGCCATGCGCGCGCCCGGAGCGAACTGCGACACCAGCTCGATCTCGGGAACCGAGGCCACGTCGAACGACGTCACCCCGTTCGCGACCAGGGTTTCGATGACCCACGGCGAAGGGTTCGCCTTAACGGCGTAGAAGACGTCGCCCTTGAAATTGTCCTGGAACCAGCGCGCCGCTACGGCCACCGCATCCGGTCGCGCAAGGGCGACAGGACGCTCCGGGGACCGCTCGCGGACCAGGTCCAGGGGCGTATGGTACGTTTGCACCTCACGCAACCCCCAACGGATTGTTGAACCCAGACCGGCGTTAGCAGCGCTTGTTAGGACATCGGGTCCGCCGGAGCCGTGCGAAATAGGGGCTGCGCCCCCCGATGTAAAGTCATTATGCGATGCGGCGCATGCGCACGCGCACGCGCCGCGTCTCTGGACCCCAGGGCGGCGGACGTGTCATGAAACCATCGCAGGCGTGGGCGATCAACGCGCCCGTCGTCTGCGCGTGCTCACGTTTGGG
>JAQVDF010000179.1 GCA_028698405.1 Phenylobacterium sp.
ACTCGGCCAACGTCTGGGTCGCCTTGCACCGGGTGCGCGACCCCGGCAACCTGGGCACCATCGTGCGCACGGCCGACGCGGCCGGCTGCGGGGCGGTGATCCTGGTGGGCGAGTGCTGCGATCCCTATTCGGTCGAGGCGGTGAGGGCCACCATGGGCTCGATCTTCGCCACGCCGATCGTGCGCGCCGGCGAGGCGGAGTTCGCCGACTGGCGCAAGGCCTGGCCGGGCTCGGTGGTCGGCACCCTGCTGACCGCCACCACCGATCACCGCGGCGCCGACTACGTGCGACCGGTGCTGATCCTGATGGGCAACGAGCAGCAGGGCCTGCCGCCCGAGATGGCCGCGCTCACAGACGTCAATGTGAAGATCCCCATGCGGGGCCGCGCCGACAGCCTGAACCTGTCGGTGGCCACGGGCATCATGATCTACGCCGCAGCCTGAGGCGCACCCTCCCGCGCGACGTTTCTCCAGCCGATTCAGGCGCGCGGCTTCGCCCGCGTGGTCGCCTCGGCGGCGGACGGGTCCTCCGGCCAGACGTGCTTGGGATAGCGGCCGCGCATTTCCGCCCGCACCTCCCGCCAGGCGCCGCGCCAGAATCCCGGCAGGTCGCGCGTGAGCTGGATCGGCCGCCTGGCCGGCGAGAGCAGCGCAAGCGTGAGCGGCATCCGCCCCGCCCCGACCGTCGGATGCTCGGAAAGGCTGAACACCTCCTGCACCCTCACCTCCACCTTGGGCCCGCCTTCGGCCGCATAGTCGATGGGGATCCGCGAGCCGGTGGGGGCCGTGAAATGGGTCGGCGCGGCCCGATCGATCCGCTGCTGGACATCCCAGGGCAGGAGGGCGCGGAGGGCCGCGTCCAGCTGGTCGGCCGGGATGGCCTCCAGGCTGCGCCGGCCAGCCAGCAGGGGCGCGAGCCACGCGTCGGCGCGGGCGATCAGCGCCTCGTCCGACAGGTCCGGCAGGTCTGCCTCCCCCGCCGCCCGCAGGAAGGCGACGCGGTCCCTGAGCGAACGGGCGGCCGGGCCGAACGACAATCGCCCCAGCCCCTCGCGGCGGACCTGATCCAGCAGCGCCGCCGACAGCAATGCCGGGTCCGGTGAGGCCTCGACGGCTTCGCGCACCACGATGCGGCCGAGCAGGGTCAGGCGTTTGACGCGCAGGCCGCCCGGCCCCTCCTCCAGCCGCGCCTCTTCGGTGAGCTGGCTCTGGAAGGCGGCGAGGATGTCGCCGGCCTCGGCGGCGGCGGCCAGCAGGATGCGGTCGCGCCGCTCGCCGCCGCCGAGTTCGCCGATCGCCAGCCACTCGGCGCGCGCCAGGGCGTCGGTCGGCTCGAGGAAGGCGCCGCGCCCGCTGACCAGGAGGTACTCGCCCCGCGGTCCGCGCACCCTGGCGATCCGCTCCGGGTAAGCATAGGCCAGCAGCACGCCATCGGAGACCGGCGGCGCATCGCCCTGCGGCCCGGCCAGCCTCGCCCAGCGGTCGGCCAGGGCGCGGGCGTCCCGCGCGCGCGCCGAGCGGTCGCGCTCCAGGCTCTCCAGCCGATGGGTCAGGTCGGCGTCGCGGCCGCCGAGGTTGCGTTCGGTCAGCACCGCGGCGATGCGCGCCGCCCGTGGGGCCTGGCCATGCGCGGCCGCCTTCAACAGCATGTGGCCGAGCCGGGGCGGCAGCGGCAGTTCGCCGAGCGCCCGGCCGTGGTCGGTCAGCACGCCCTCGGCGTCCAGCGCGCCCAGTCGCTTCAAGAGCGCCGCCGCCTCGGCGTAGGCCCCGGCGGGCGGCGGGTCGAGGAAGGCCAGTTCGGCCGGGTCCCGGGCGCCCCAGCGCGCCAGATCCAGGGCCAGGCCCGAAAGGTCGGCGGCGCGAATCTCCGGTTCGGCGTAGGCCGGCAGGGCGCGGGTCTCGGCTTCGTCCCACAGCCGGTAGCAGACGCCCGGCTCGGTGCGGCCGGCGCGGCCGCGACGCTGGTCGGCCGCCGCGCGGCTGACCCTCACGGTGGCCAGCCGGGTCAGCCCACTGGCCGGGTCGTAGCGGGGCACACGGGCCAGCCCGCAGTCGATCACCACTCGCACGCCCTCGATGGTCAGGCTGGTCTCGGCGATGGAGGTGGCGAGCACCACCTTGCGCACGCCCGGCGGCGGCGGGGAGATGGCCGCGTCCTGCTCCCGCGGATCAAGCGCGCCGTAGAGCGGAGCGATCAGGACGCCGGGCCTTGGCCCCCTCGCCTCCAGCAGTTCGGCGGTTCGGCGGATCTCCCCCTGGCCGGGAAGGAAGACCAGCAGGCTGCCGGTTTCGGCCGCCAGCGCCCGCTCGACCGCCCGAGCCAACTGCTCCTCCAGCCGCGACCGCTCGTCACGGCCGAGGTACCGGGTCTCGACGGGGAAGGTGCGGCCCTGGCTCTCGACGACCGGCGCGCCGCCCAGCAGGTCCGCGACGGCCGCGCCGTCGAGCGTCGCCGACATCACCAGCAGCTTGAGGTCCTCGCGCAGCACGCCCTGCGCGTCGCGGGCCAGCGCCAGCCCCAGGTCCGCGTCCAGGCTGCGCTCGTGGAACTCGTCGAAGATCACGCAGCCGACGCCGGGCAGCTCCGGGTCGGCCAGGATCATGCGGGTGAACACTCCCTCGGTGACCACCTCGATGCGGGTGCGGGCCGAGACCTTGGACTGCATCCGCACCCGGTAGCCGACCGTCTCGCCCACCGCCTCGCCCAGGGTGCGGGCCATCCGCTCGGCGGCGGCCCGGGCCGCCAGCCGGCGAGGCTCCAGCAGGATGATCTTGCCGCCCGCCAGCCACGGCTCGGCCAGGAGCTCGAGCGGCACGACGGTGGTCTTGCCCGCCCCGGGCGGCGCGACGAGAACGGCGCTGGCGTTCGCCGCCAGCGCCGTCTTCAGATCGCCAAGGACCTCGTGGATCGGCAGCATGCGGCGGGTCTAGCCGACCCGCCGAGCCGCTGTCACTCGGCCGGCGCGGCGCGAGCCGCTTCGAACCGGCGCGCGTGCCAGTGGGCCCAGCCGAAGTAGACCACCAGCCCGACGGCCATCCACACGAACAGCCGCATCAGCGTCGGCCAGCCGAGGTTGGCGACCAGGTAGAGACAGGCGGCGATACCCATGGGGGCGGTGAACCAGACGAGCGGCGTGCGGAAGCTCCGCTTCATCTCGGGATGCCGCACGCGCAGCCACAGGACGCCCGCGCAGATCACCGCGAAAGCCAACAGGGTGCCGACGGAAACCAGCTCGCCCAGGATGCCGATGGGGAACAGGCCGCCCATCAGCCCGGCAGCCACGCCGGTGATCGCCGTGCCGATCGCCGGCGTGCGGGTCTTGGGATTGATCCGCCCGAACGCCGCCGGCAGCAGGCCGTCGCGGGCCATGGCGTAGAAGATCCGCGACTGGCCGTAGAGCAGGGTCAGGATGGTCGAGCCCAGGCCGATCACCACGCCGGCGTTCACCACCTGCCGCAGCCAGTGCAGCTCGGGCACGTTCTGCAGCGCCACAGCCACCGGCGCGGGGCTGTTGAGCTTCGAGTAGTGGGCGAGGCCGGTGATCACCAAGGCCATCAGCATGTAGAGTACGGTGCAGATCGCCAGCGAGCCGAGGATGCCGATGGGCATGGTCCTCTGCGGATCGCGCGCCTCCTGGGCTGCGGTCGAGACCGCCTCGAAGCCGATGTAGGCGAAGAAGATCACCCCGGCGGCGGCCACCACGCCTTGCAGGCCGTAGCGGCCCGGCTCGTCGCCCATGGGCGGAACTCGCTCGGGGATGAACGGCGTCCAGTTCTCCGGCTGGACGTAGGCGAAGCCGAAGCCGATCACGGCCAGCACCACCAGCACCTTCATCGCCACGACCAGGTTGTTGAACAACGCGCTCTGGCTGATGCCGGAAATCAAGATCGCGGCCGTCACGCCGACGATGAACATCGCCGGCAGATTCAGGATCGCCCCGGTGGCGACCAACTCGTGGCCGTTGAAGGTGTAGGGCGCCGTCACCCACTCGGTGGGCAGGCTGTAGCCGAAACCCTCGACGAAGTTCCTGAGGTAGCCCGACCATCCTGCCGCCACCGTCCCTGCGGCGAACAGGTATTCGACGATCAGGTCCCAGGCGATGATCCAGGCCACGAACTGGCCCATGGTCGCGTAGCTGTAGGTGTAGGCCGAACCCGAGACGGGGATCATCGAGGCCAGCTCCGCATAGCAGAGCGCGGCGGCCGCGCAGGTCAGGCCCGCGAGTACGAAGGACAGGACGATCGCCGGTCCGGCGTTCATCGCCGCCTGCTGGCCGGTCAGGACGAAGATGCCCGCCCCGATCACCGCCCCGACGCCGAGCGCCACCACGGCCGTGGGCCCGAGGCCGCGCTTGAGGGTGTGCTCGCCCTCCTCGCCAGCTTGCGCCAGCAGCACGTCGATGGGCTTCTTGACGAATAGGTGCATCGGGTTGGCCTTCCCCCCTGGCGCCCGAGACTCAGGGCCCTTTAGGACCAGAATAGGCACGCCAAATCAGCCCCCGCAATAAACGCCCCCGGGGGGCCGCGGGCCGTCTACTCGTGGTCGGGACCCGCCTTCTTGTCGCCCTTGGCCAGGGCGAATACGACGCCGGACAGGGCCACGAGCGCGATCAGGTTCGGCAGCGCCATGGCTGCGTTGAAGATGTCGCCCAACCGCCAGATGAACTCGATCTCCTGGAACGAGCCCACGAAGATCATCATCACCCAGATCAGCCGGAACGGAATCGCCAGCTTCTGGCCGAACAGGTAGGTGGTCGCGCGCTCGCCGTAGTAGCCCCAGCTGATCAGCGTCGTGAACACGAACAGCAGAAGCGCCACCGAGGCGATCAGCGCCCCGATGGACACATCCCCAAGGACCTTGATCGGGAAGGCGGCGTCGTAGGCGGCCTGGGTCATGGCGAAGCCGCGCAGGTCGGAGGTCCAGACGTGCTCCTGCATCACCTGGACGCCGTCCGGCCCGGTGTGCGGGAAGGCGCCCTGCACGGTCAGCATCACCAGGCCCGTGGCCGTGCAGATCACCAGGGTGTCGATGAAGGTGCCCATCATCGCGAAACGGCCCTGACGGGCCGGGTCGTCGGTCTGGGCCACGGCGTGGGCGATGGGGGTCGAGCCCTGCCCGGCCTCGTTGGAGAACAGACCGCGGGCGACGCCGGCGCGGACCGCCATGATCATCCCGGCGCCGAGGAACCCGCCGGTCGCGGCCTGGCCGCTGAAGGCGCTCTCGAAGATGGTGGCGAAGGCCGCCGGCACC
>JAQVDF010000180.1 GCA_028698405.1 Phenylobacterium sp.
CCGAGCGGAACCGCGAGACCGCCTGGGCGTCGACAAGCGCCTCGGACACCGGCAGCAGGTCCACCGACGTCAGCTGCCGCGTGGAGCGCTGGGTCTCGGGGTCGAAGGCGCGGATGGATTCCAGGGTGTCGCCGAACAGGTCGAGGCGCACCGGCTCCTCGGCGTTGGGCGGGAAGACGTCGAT
Source organism: Phenylobacterium sp. (assembly GCA_028698405.1). GTDB lineage: Bacteria > Pseudomonadota > Alphaproteobacteria > Caulobacterales > Caulobacteraceae > Phenylobacterium. Next base: position 185 of record JAQVDF010000180.1, read on the forward strand.
CACCCCGCCGCGGATGGCGAATTCGCCGCGCTCGGAGACGGTGGAGGCGCGGACATAGCCGTTGACCGCGAAGTAGCGCTCCAGGTCCGCCACCTCGACCACGCGACCGACCACCGTCGAGTAGGTCGCCTGCCGCACCGCCTCGCGCGGCGGCACGCGCTGCAGCAGGGCCGGTACGGCGACGACCAGCAACGCCGGCGTCTTAGGATCGAGCCCGTCGGCCAGACGCGCCAGGGTCGTCATCCGCTGGGCCGCTATTCCCGGCGAAGGGCCGATGCGGTCGTAGGGCAGGCAGTCCCAGGAGGGGAAGCGCAGCACTTCCAGCCCCGGCGCGAAGAAGGTCAGGGCGTCGGCGAAGGCGCTCATCCGCGCGGTGTCGCGGGCCACGAACACCGACAGGCCCCCACGCGCCTTGACGATGTCGGAGACCACCAGGGCGTCGAAACCCTCGGGCGCGCCCACCAGGTCCAGGCGGCCGGGATCGTCCGCGATGCGCCGGAACTGCGCGCGCGTCAGGCCGCGGGCGTCGTCAGCGGCCATCCTCGTCCCTCCGCGCCTCGAAGGACTCGTAGCGGAAGCGCTTCAGCATGCGCATGACCTCGCCGTCGAACTCCACCGGCGTCGGGGTGCGCTCGATGATCCACTCATAGAGGTCCTGGTCGGGCTGCTCGAGCAGACGCTCGAAGGCGTCGAGCTGGTCCGGGGTCAGTTCACGGCCGTACTTGTCCGCGAACGGCCCCAGAATGAGGTCCGCTTCCTTGAAGCCGCGTCGCCACGCGCGGAAACGCAGCCGTTTGAGCCTGATCTCGTCCATGTGCGCCTTGAAGAGCGGCCCATATAGGGTGCGCGCGGGGCGAGCGCCAGCGGCTATCATCGAAGGATGCGGCCGGAGATTCTGTTCCCCCTGTTCGCGCCCGCGACCTCGCTGAAGGGGGTCGGGCCGCGCGTCGCGCCGCTTGTCGAGAAGCTGGCCGGCCCGATCGTGCGGGACGTGGCCTTCCTCAAGCCCCACTCTCTGATCCGCCGCACGCCCGCCACCGTCGCCACCGCGGTCGAGGGCGAGGTGCAGACCTTCGACCTGACGATCGAGTCCTACAGCCGGCCGGCGCGGCCGAACCTGCCCTGGCGGGTCCGCTGCTTCGACGCCACCGGCTTCATCCATCTAGTGTACTTCGGCAGCTTCGGGGCGACCCTGGAGGCTCGTCACCCGAAGGGCGCCCGCCGTATCGTCAGCGGCAAGGTGGAGCGGTTCCGCGACGAGCTGCAGATCACCCATCCGGACTACATGGTCGAGCCGGACAAGGCCGACACCATCCCGGAGATGGAGCCGGTCTATCCGGCCACCGCCGGCCTGCCGCCGCGCACCGTGCGGCGCCTCGCACTGGAGGCGGCGAGCCGGGCCCCTGCCCTGCCGGAATGGCAGGACCCTGCCTGGCTGAATCAGGAGGGCTTCCCGAGCTGGCAGGCGGCGCTGGCCAGGCTCCATACCCCGCAGAGCGAGGCGGACCTTGCGCCCACCGCCCGCCACCAGCGCCGGCTGGCCTATGACGAGCTGCTGGCCCACCATCTCGCCATGGCCCAGCGCAAGGCGGCCCGGCGAGCCGACCCCGCTCCGAAGATCGCGCCCGGCGAGATCGCGCCTAGGATCGAGGCCGACCTGCCCTTCGCCCTGACCGGCGCCCAGCGGCGGGCGCTCGACGACATCCGCAGAGACCTCGCCGCCGGCGAGCGGATGAGCCGGCTGCTGCAGGGGGACGTCGGTTCGGGCAAGACCGTCGTGGCCATGCTGGCGATGGCGGACGTCGCCGCCGCCGGCGGCCAGACGGCCCTGATGGCCCCCACGGAGATCCTCGCCCGCCAGCACTACGAGACCCTGGCCGGGCCGCTGCAGGCCCAGGGTGTCGGCGTCGTGCTGCTGACCGGACGCGACCGCGGCGCGCCCCGAACCGAGAAGCTGGCCGCCCTGGCCGCGGGAGAGGTCCAGGTCGCGGTGGGCACTCATGCCCTGTTCCAGGACGAGGTCGCTTTCCGGCGGCTGATGCTGGCGGTGATCGACGAACAGCACCGGTTCGGGGTCGCCGAGCGTCAGCGGCTGCAGGCCAAGGGCGAAGCGGTCCACCTGCTGGCGATGTCCGCCACGCCCATCCCCCGGACGCTGGAGCTGACCATCTACGGCGACCTCGACGTCTCGCGCATCGACGAAAAGCCGCCGGGGCGCACGCCGGTGGCGACCCGCGCCTCGCCGATGACCCGGGTGCACGAGGTGGAGGCGAGGCTGGAGGCCGCCGTCAAGCGCGGCGCCCAGGCCTTCTGGATCTGCCCGCTGGTCGCCGAATCCGAGGTGGTGGACCTCAAGGCGGCGGAGGTGCGCGCCGCGGAACTTCGGGCCCGCCTCGGCCCCTCGGTCGGCCTGGTGCACGGCAAGATGCCGGCGGGCGAAAAGGACGCCGTGATGGCCGCCTTCGCCGAGGGGAAGCTGTCGGTGCTGGTGGCCACGACCGTGGTCGAGGTCGGAGTGAACGTGCCCAACGCCACCATCATGGTCATCGAGCAGGCCGAGCGGTTTGGCCTGGCCCAGCTCCACCAGCTGCGCGGGCGGGTCGGCCGTGGTCGGCGCGAGAGCGCCTGCGTGCTGCTGTACGACCCGCCGCTGTCGGAGACCGCGCAGAAGCGGCTCGACATCCTGCGGCGCACCGACGACGGCTTCGTTATCGCCGAGACGGACCTGGAGCTGCGCGGCGGAGGCGACGCCCTCGGCCTGCGCCAGAGCGGCTTTCCGGACTACCGGTTCGCGGATCCCTTCGTTCATCGCGACCTGATCGCGGCGGCCGGCGACGACGCCCGGCTGATCGTGGCGCGCGACCCGGAGCTGACCAGCGAGCGTGGCCAGGCGCTGCGGGTCCTGCAGGAGCTCTTCGACTGGCGGCCGGCCTCGCCGCTCAAGGACGCGGGCTGACGGGCGCCCCGAACGCAGCGGCCAAAGCCTCCACGCGCGCCTCCGCGTCCGCCTCAAGATTGGCGTAGAACAAGTTGTATCCGGGGACTTTCCGGCGATCCGCCCACGAGCCGGTCGGCTTGAGCGACGGCGATTTGGGACGGGTCAGGCGCAGCACTCCGTCCTTGCACTGGGCGCCCACCTGGCGGGTGAGGAAGGCGGGCCTTGCGCCCCATTCCAGGTCGGTGGCGTTGGCCGCCCCGAGGTTGAGCCGTGCCGCCGCGGCCTCATCGGTCACCGCCCCCAGCAGCGGGTTGAAGCACAGCGGCGCCTCGCCCAGGAGGTTGTCGAGGTGAGCGTTGCGCCAGATCAGCGAGCGGTTGAGGATCGCCTGCACCCGCTCCGGCTCGTCCTCGAAGGCCGAGACCCAGGCGGCCACGCAGCCGGTCTGGCCGGCAGTGAGGCACGGCGGCGCGGGAGGTGATGCGGCCTGCACGGCCGCCTCGATCAGATAGGCGGCGGCCAGCCTGCCTCGCAGAACCGGATCGGGCATGACCTCTTCGGCGAGCAGCCGAGCGGCCAGGGTGCCGCCCTGTTCCACCCCCACCAGCACCAGCGGCCGGCTGGGGTCGGCCGCGGCGGCGTAGTGGCGGAAGGCGCGGGCGACGTCCTCGTAGGCGAAGCGCCGGGCCTCCCGCGCGTCCTCGCGCAGGGTCAGCAGGGAGTAGAGGCTGGCCTGGCGATATCTCGGCGCCCAGACCCGGCCGACGCGGACGAAGGGGCCGACGTAGTTGGGCGCCATCACCCGCCGGAACTGACGCTCCGCCTTGGGCTCGTCGATCGGAGCGTTCCAGTGGTCGCCGCCGTCGTAGGTGGTCGGCGAGAGGAAGAAGACGTCGGCCGGCGGATCGCCGGGCCGCGCCGGCCCGGCGGGCGCCAGAGCCCAGGCGGAAGTCTGCGCATAGTCGGGCGCGGGTGGCGGCGTGTAGGTCTGGAACGGCACCCGGGGATCGAGGCCGGTCCGCAGGATGTCCTCGCGGTAGAAGACGCCTGCCGCGCCGATCAGAAGCGCCAGTCCGGCCAGGGCGACGATCGCCCAGCGTGGAAGGCGGGCGGCGCGCGCGGTCACTAGCGGTGGGGGTCGGGCTGGCTCAGGAAGTGCTCGACATAGTCGCCGATGCCTTCCTCGAGCGGCGTGAAGGGGGCGGTGTAACCGGCGCCGCGGAGGCGATCCATCGAGGCCTCGGTGAAGTACTGGTACTTGTCCCGGATGGCCGGCGGCATCGGGGTGTATTCGATCTGGGCGCTCTTGCCGGCCGCGGCGAACACGGCCCGCGCCATGTCTTCGAAGGTGCGCGCCTGGCCGGAACCCAGGTTGTAGATGCCGTTCACCTGCTCGTTGCGGATCAGCCAGTCGACGACGTCGGCGACGTCGCGCACGTAGACGAAGTCGCGCTGCTGCGCCCCGTCCGGCACGTCCGGCCGGTAGGACTTGAAGAGCTGCACGGTATGACCCTCGCGCACCTGCGGCCAGATCTGCGCGGCCACCGACTTCATGGAGTGCTTGTGCTCCTCGTTCGGCCCATAGACGTTGAAGAACTTCAGCCCGACCCACTGCGGCGGGGCGTAGTCGCGCGCCGCCTGTCGCACGGCGAACAGGTCGAACAGCGCCTTGGACCAGCCGTAGGTGTTGAGCGGCCGCAGCCTGGACAGCGCCTCGAAGTCGTTGTCGTCGGAGAAGCCGTGCTCGCCGGCCCCGTAGGTGGCCGCCGACGAGGCGTAGATCAGCCGCCGCTGCCGGTCGGCGCACCAGCGGAACAGGTCCCGCGACAGGGTGAAGTTGGAGTGGACGATCTTGTCCGCGTCCGGTTCGGTCGTCGAAGAGATGGCGGCCATGTGGACGACCACCTCGACGTCGCGCCAGCGCCGCTCCAGCCAGTCGAACATCGCCTCGGGCGCCACGAAATCGCCGATCGGATGCTTGGCGATGTTGCGCCACTTGCCGAGCTCGGCCTCGCGCAGGCGGTCGCAGACCACCACGTCGAGCTCGCGGTGCTCGGCCAGCCTAGCCACGAGGTTGGAGCCGATGAAGCCGGCTCCGCCGGTCACGAAGGCGA
>JAQVDF010000181.1 GCA_028698405.1 Phenylobacterium sp.
ACCTGGTGGCCGGCATCCGCGGCCGCACCAATGTGATGGGCAAGGGCGACACCGACGGCGGCATCTGGACCGTCGGGCAGAGCCAGGGGCTGATCCACGACATCCCGACCTGCGCGGAGGTGGTCCGCAACATCACCCGCCAGGCCGAGGAGCTGCTGACCGTGCGCGCCGCCCAGATCACCGGCGGCCGCCAGGCGGTGCCGGCCTGACAACGACAACGAAAAGAGGAAGCGACATGGCTACCAAGACATTCCCGATCGAAGCCGGGCACATCATGATGTTCGCCCGCTCGATCGGCGATCCGAACCCGGTCTACTACGACGCCGAAGCCGCCAAGAAGACCGAGGCTGGCGGGGTCATCGCCCCGCCGACCTTCGTCCAGGCCAGCGCCCAGTTCGACCCGGACTACGGCCTGCGCCCGAAGATCGGCCAGCCCTGGTTCGGCTCGGGCAAGAACCCCACCGGCGTGCAGCGCACTGGCGGCGGGGGCGGTGGCGGGGGCGGCGGCCTCCATGCCGAGCAGCACTACGAGTACCACCGGCCGCTGCGCGCCGGCGACGTGCTGACCGCCACCACCACCCCCGGCAAGACCTGGGAGAAGCAGGGCCGTCGCGGCGGCACGCTGCTGTTCTCCGAGAGCGTCACCGAATACCGCAACCAGAACGGCGAGCTGGTGGTCACCGCCCGCTCGGTCGGCGTGCGGCCGTCCAAGCCCGTCGAACAGCAGCCGAAGAAAGAGGAAAACGCCTGATGGCTCTGTCCGCCAACGAACTGAAGCCGGGCCATACCCACACCGCCCGCATCGTCGAAGACCTGAAGCGCACCCAGATCGTCCAGTACGCGGGCGCTTCGGGCGACTACAACCCGCTGCACACCGACGAGATCTTCACCACCAAGGTGGCCGGGTATCCGTCGGTGTTCGCCCACGGGATGCTGACCATGGGCATGACCGGACGGATGCTGACCGACTGGGTCGGCGACACCCGGCTGACCAAGTACGGCGTGCGCTTCACCAGCCAGGTGTTCCCGGGCGACACCCTGGACGCCACGGCGACGGTGAAGAACATCGTCGAGCGCGACGGCCAGAAGCTGGTCGAACTCGACGTCAAGACCGTCAACCAAGACGGCGTGGAAGTGCTCTCCGGCTACGCCGAGGCCCGCGTCGACTGACCCGGAAAGGGGGCGCTCACATGCATCCGACGGTGTTCGCCAAGTCCGCACCCGACCGCCTGGCCTACGTCATGGCCGGCACGGGGCAGGCGGTGACCTATCGGGAGCTGGACGAGCGCTCCAACCAGGGGGCCCAGCTCTTCCGGGCGCTGGGCCTTCGCCCGGGCGACGGGGTGGCGATCATGATGGAGAACCACCCCATCTATTACGAGGTGCTGTGGGCCGCGCAGCGGGCCGGCCTGCGCTACACGGCCGTCTCCTCGCGGCTGACCGCCGGCGAGGTCGAGTACATCGTCTCCGACAGCGGCGCGAAGGCCTTCATCGCCTCGCAGGCCATGGCCGATGTCGCGCTGGAGGTCGCCGCCCGTTCCCAGGGCGTCCAGCTGCTGATGGTGGACGCGGCGCTGGACCCGTTCGCCTCTTTCGAGGCCGAGCGGGCCAAGCATCCAATCACGCCAATCCCCGACGAGACGCCGGGCGGGCCGATGCTCTACTCTTCGGGCACCACCGGCCGGCCGAAGGGCGTCATGCGCGAGCTGTCGGGCGGGCCGCTGCTGGCCGGCGCCGACGCCCTGACCCAGTGGGCGCGCACCCTCTACGGCATGGACGAGGAGACCATCTACCTCTCGCCCGCGCCGCTCTACCACGCCGCCCCCCTCGGCTGGTCGATGAACGTCCACCGGCTCGGCGGGACGGTGATCCTGATGGAGAAGTTCGACGCCGAGCAGTGCCTGGCCCTGATCGAGCGCCACAAGGTCACTCACGCCCAGTTCGTGCCCACCCACTTCGTGCGGATGCTGAAGCTGCCTGAGGAGGTGAGGGCGAAGTACGACCACGCCTCGTTGAAGGTCGCCTTCCACGCGGCCGCGCCGTGTCCGGTCCCCGTCAAGGAGCAGATGATCGCCTGGTGGGGCCCGATCATCCACGAGTACTACGCCGGCACCGAGGGCAACGGCCGCACCACGATCAACTCCGAGGAGTGGCTGGCCCACAAGGGCTCGGTCGGCCGGGCGACCCCGCCGGTCGAGGTGAAGATCTGCGACGAGGACGGCGAGCCGCTGCCGCCGCGCACAGAGGGGCTGGTCTACTTCGCCGGCGGCGGCAAGTTCAGCTACCACAACGCCCCGGCGAAGGTCGCGGAGAGCACCAACAAGTACGGCTGGACCACCCTGGGCGACGTCGGCTGGCTGGACGAGGAGGGCTTCCTCTATCTCACCGACCGCAAGAGCTTCATGATCATCTCGGGAGGGGTGAACATCTACCCGCAGGAGATCGAGAACCTGCTGATCACCCATCCCAGGGTCGCCGACGCCGCCGTCGTGGGCGCTCCCGACGAGGAGATGGGCGAGCGGGTCGTTGCGGTGATCCAACCCCTCGACTGGGCCGATGCGAGCGAGGACCTGCGCGCCGAGCTGACCGCCTTCTGCCGCGCCAACCTCTCGTCGGTGAAGCTGCCCCGCCAGATCGACTTCATGGACGAGCTGCCCCGCCACCCGACCGGCAAGCTCTACAAGCGCCTGATCCGTGACGCCTACTGGGCCAAGGCGCAGCCGCAGGCTGTTTGATCCAGCCCCCTGAAATTCACCGCAGCGGGGTGTAGGGGTACGCGGCGCGGCGCGCCGATTCCGCATCGGCAGTCCGCCCGAAGACCAAGGATCCTTAATGATTTCATTCACCAGCCTAGTGGGCGCCGGCGGCGTCACCGGTTCCAAGCACCTCCTGGAAGCCGATGGCCACAAGCTGCTGGTCGACGCCGGCCTGTTTCAGGGCCTCAAGCGGCTGCGCGAGAAGAACTGGGAGCCCCTTCCGGTGCGCGCGTCGGACATCGATGCGGTGGTGCTGACCCACGCCCACCTCGACCACTCCGGCTACATCCCCAAGCTGGTGCGCGACGGCTTCCGCGGGCCGGTCTACGCCAGCGCCTCGACCGCCGACGTCGCCGAGATCATCCTGTACGACGCCGCCCACCTGCAGGAGCGCGACGCCGAGTTCGCCAACCGGCACGGGTTTTCCAAGCACAAGCCCGCGCTGGCGCTCTACGGCCTGCGCGACGCGCGGCGGGCGATGGACCAGTTCGAGTCCGTGCCCCTCCACCAGACGGTGAGGGTGAAGGGCGGCGCCCAGCTGACCCTGCGCCGGGCGGGCCATATCCTCGGGGCGGCGACGGCGCAAATCGACTGGCACGGCCGGCGCCTCGTCTTCTCCGGCGATCTCGGCCGCTACGGCGACGCCACCATGGTCGACCCGGAGCCGGTCACCGAGGCCGACTACATCGTCGTGGAATCCACCTACGGCGACCGCCGCCACCCCAACGTCGATCCCGAGGAAGCGCTGCTGGAGGTCATCGAGCGGACGACCTCACGGGGCGGAACCGTGCTCATTCCCACCTTCGCGGTCGGGCGGGCCCAGTCGCTGCTCTACCACCTGTGGCGGCTGAAGGCTTCGGGGCGGCTACCGCTGACACCGATCTACCTCGACAGCCCGATGGCGATCGACGCCACCGACCTGCTGCACAAGCACCAGGACGACCACCGCATCCCCTACGAGGTGTGCGCCGAAGTGTGCTCGGCCGCGACCCTGGTGGAGGATGTGGAGCATTCCAAGGCGGTCACCGCCAGCCCGGTGCCGAAGGTGATCCTGGCGGCCAGCGGCATGGCCACCGGAGGGCGGGTGCTGCACCACATCAAGGCCTACGGTCCCGACCGGCGGAACACCATCCTGTTCTCCGGCTTCCAGGCGGCCGGCACCCGCGGGCGGAGCATGGTCGAGGGGGCCGAGGAGGTGAAGATCCACGGCCAGTGGGTCCCAATCCGCGCCGAGGTGAGAAACCTCGACATGTTGTCGGCCCACGCCGACGCCGGCGAGATCATGCGCTGGCTGGGGGGCTTCCGCCGGCCGCCCATCAAGGTGTTCATCGTGCATGGCGAGCCGCACGCCTCCGACGCCCTGCGGCTGCGGATCAAGGACGAGCTCGGCTGGTCGTGCGTGGCGCCCGAGATGATGGAGCGGTTCGAGCTGTGAGCGACGGGGCCCAGGTGCAGAAGCCGACGGTGACGGCCCGACGGCTGGGCCTGTTCACCCAGCACGACGTGATCGTGGTGATGCGCCGCGACTGCCCGGTGTGCCGCTCGGAAGGGCTGTCGCCGCGGGCGCACGTGCGGCTCACCGCCAGGGGCCGCGAAGTCTACGCCACCCTCTACCAGGTGGACGACCTGATCGGCCCCCACGATGCGGCCCTTTCCGAAGAGGCCTGGCAACTGCTCGGCGTCGAGGAGGGCGACCCGATCGAGGTCACCCACGCGCCCTCGCTGGCCTCGATGTCCAGCGTGCGGCGAAGGATCTACGGCGCGCGGCTGCGGCCCGAGGAGATCGACACCATCGTCCGCGACGTGGCTCACGGCCGCTACAGCCCGATCCACCTCACCGCCTTCCTGACCGCGACCTCGGCGCTGCCGTTCGACGAGGCCGAGACCGTGGCGCTGACCCGCTCGATGGTCGACGTGGGCGACCGGCTGACTTGGGATTCGCCGCTGGTCGTCGACAAGCATTCGGTGGGCGGGCTGCCGGGCAACCGCACGACGCCCATCATCGTCGCCATCCTGGCGGCCAACGGCCTGGTGATCCCAAAGACCTCGTCCCGGGCCATCACCTCGCCGGCCGGCACCGCCGACACCATGGAGACGCTGGCCCCGGTGGCGCTGGACGTGCCGGCCATGCGCCGGGTGGTCGAGCAGGAGGGCGGCTGCATCGTCTGGGGCGGAGCCATGCGGCTGTCGCCCGCGGACGACATCTTCATCCGCATCGAGCGCGTGCTGGACATCGACACCGAGGGCCAGCTGATCGCCTCGGTGCTGTCCAAGAAGGTGGCCGCCGGCTCCAACCACGTGATCTTCGACCTGCCGGTCGGCCCCACCGCCAAGGTGCGCAGCCCCGAGGCGGCCGAGCACCTGGCCGAGCGCCTGGAGGCGGTGGCCGCCCGCTTCGATGTCGCCGCCCGCTGCGTGCTGACCGACGGGCTGCAGCCGGTGGGGCGGGGGATCGGCCCGGCGCTG
>JAQVDF010000182.1 GCA_028698405.1 Phenylobacterium sp.
TGCGCCTTCGTCAGTCCGAACCGGATGCGATTCTCGGCCGCCTCGGCCTTCGCCTGCGTCCGAAGCTTCGCCTTGCGAGCCTTGTTCAGGTTGACGATCTCGCTCACGTCCGGCGCCTCCTGGTGACGCGGAAAGTTTACCCCGGCCGGTCCGGAATGTCGCCTCGACAGCCGCGCAGGTTTTGGGCAGTTAGCCTTTCGGATGAGGGGATTGTTGGCACGCGTCGGCGCCAGTGCGCTCGGTCGCCGGCTGGGGCTGCCGCGCACCCTGCCGGCGATCGTGCTGGTTCTGGGGCTGATGGTCTCCGCGGCCGCGGCGCTGCAGGTGCGCGCCATCATCGAATCCAAGGACCGCGAACGGTTCGACAACGCTGTCGATCAGGCGAACGCCGACATCGCCGACCGCATGCAGGCCTACATCGCCATGCTGCGTGCCGGCCAGGCGATGCTGCATGCCCTGGAAGGCGAGGTCGACCGCCGCCGGTTCGCCACCTTCGCCAATCACCTGGACCTGGAGCGCGTCTATCCCGGCATTCAGGGCATCGGTTTCAGTCGGGTGGTGGCGCCGGGCGACGTCGAGGCGCTGACCGCCGAGATGCGGCTGCAGGGAACCCCCGAATTCGAGATCACCCCCGGCTACCCGCGCGAGGAGGTCCACACCATCGTCTTCCTGGAGCCGATGGACGCCCGCAACTCGGCGGCGATCGGCTACGACATGTTCACCAACCCGGTGCGGCGGGCGGCGATGGCCAGGGCCCGCGACAGCGGCCAGGCGGTGATGTCCGGCAAGGTCGAGCTGGTGCAGGAGATCACCGAGCACAAGCAGGCCGGCTTTCTGATCTATCAGCCGGTCTACCGGGGCGGGGTGACGCCCACTCGGGTGGACGAGCGGCGACGGCGGCTGGCCGGTTTCGTCTACGCTCCGTTCCGCGCCGACGACCTGCTGCGCGGCATCTTCAATGCCCAGGACAATCCCAGGGTCCACTTCGCGGTCTACGACGGCGCGCCCAGCCCCGAGAACCTGCTGCACCAGTCGTTCCAGGGGGACCCGGCGCGGCAGGCCGCCGAGGCGCGCTTTTCGACCGAGCGGACCGTCGAGACCGCCGGGCGCACCTGGACGGTCGGCTACTTCACCCGACCCGAGTTCGAGCTGGGCTCCAGCCGCGGGTTCCTGCCGCTGGCCTTCTTCGCCGGCGGCCTGTTGGCCACCCTGCTGGTCGCCGCCGCCACCTGGTCGCAGGTCGCGGCGCGGCTGTCGGCCGAGCGGGAGGTGGCCGCCCGGCTGGTGGCCGAGGAGCAGATGCGGCTGCTGCTCGACGAGTTGAACCATCGGGTGAAGAACACTTTGGCGACGGTGCAGTCGGTGGCGGCCCAGACCCTGCGCGACGGCCAGAGCCCGCGGCAGGCGCGGGAGGTGTTCGAGGCCCGGCTGATGGCGCTCAGCCAGGCCCACGACCTGCTCACCCGCGACCGCTGGCGCGGCGCCGGGCTCGCGGACCTGGTGGCTGTGGAGATCGCCCCCTACGAGGCCGGCCGCACCGGCCGGGTGGGAGTGGAAGGTCCGTCGGTCTGGCTGCCGCCCAACGCGGCCCTGGCGCTCGGCATGGCCCTGCACGAGCTGGTCACCAACGCGGTGAAGTACGGGGCCCTGTCGGGACCCGAGGGGCGGGTGGACATCCGCTGGAGCGTCACCGGCGAGGCGCCCGAGCGGCGGCTTTCGCTCTATTGGGTCGAGAGCGGCGGCCCGCCGGTGGCCAAGCCGCGCCGCCGGGGCTTCGGGACGCGGTTGATCGTCAGCGGCCTGGCCCGCCAGCTGGACGGCGAGGTGTCGCTGGACTTCGCACCCGCCGGCGTGCGCTGCACCATCGACATGCCGCTGCCCGACGGCGACGGCTGAGGCCGAAACCGGCCGCCCGCGGCGCGAGTTGTTCTCCAGGGCGCCGCCGAGGCAGGCCCGCGCGCGGAGGACGATGGATGATGCTCCTGCATTCGCTGATCCGAGAGCACATGGAAGTGGTCGGCTCAGACGGCGGCCACGTGGGCAAGGTCGACCACGTGCTGGACGACGAGATCGAGCTGGCCATGCTCGACCGCGCCTCGGGCTTCAAGCACCACTACATCCCGATGAGCTGGGTCGACCACATCGACAACGACAAGGTCTGGCTCAACCTCACCAAGACCGCCGCCACCGGCGCGTGGAAGGAAAAGCACTGAACGGCCTTCGCCGGGTTGGATGGACGTAGTCCCTCTCCCCTTGTGGGAGAGGGTGGCGTCCGAAGGGCGTCGGGAGAGGGGTCGCTCTGCGCCGTCAGCTTGTGGATCCACGGACGAAGAGGCCTGTGCGACCCCTCCTCCGACCCGCTTCGCGGGCCACCTCCTCCCGCAAGGGGAGGAGGTTTCTGATGACGTGTCGGCCGCGGCCTGCCCCATCCTGCTGCGCGGGGAGGGCGGGCGAGGGTGACAGGTAGGCCTTCCGCCGACCCGTCACCGGGGCGTGGCCGGTGACTGGTCGCGCTGTCACCCCCTCCGGTCAGCTCACCGAGGCGCAGAAGCGCTGGATGCGGCTGCAGGCGTCTTCGAGGACGGCGTTGGAGGTGGCGTAGGAGATGCGGAAGAACGGCGACAGGCCGAAGGCGCCGCCGAACACCACCGAGACGCCCTCGGTCTCCAGAAGCTCGACGGCGAAGTCCTCGTCCGACTGGATGACCCGGCCCGAGGGCGCCTTCTTGCCGATCAGCCCCTCGACGGAGGGATAGACGTAGAAGGCGCCTTCCGGCGTCGGGCACTTGATGCCGTTGGCCTGGTTGAGCATCGAGACCACCAGGTCGCGCCGCTCCTGGAACAGCCTGGCGTTCGGCTTGATGAAGTCCTGTGGACCGTTCAGCGCCTCGACCGCCGCCCACTGCGAGATCGAGCAGGGGTTGGAGGTCGACTGGCTCATCACCTTGGCCATCAGCTTGATCAGCGGCTCGGGGCCGGCCGCGTAACCGATCCGCCAGCCGGTCATGGCGTAGGCCTTGGAAACGCCGTTCATGGTCAGGGTGCGGTCGTAGAGAGCCGGCTCCACCTGGGCGATGGTCCAGAATTCGAAGTCGTCGAACACCAGGTGCTCGTACATGTCGTCGGTGAGGATCCACACCTGCGGGTGGCGCAGCAGCACGTCGGCCACGGCGCGCAACTCGTCCTTGGTGTAGGCCGCGCCCGAGGGGTTGGACGGCGAGTTCAGGATGATCCAGCGGGTGCGCGGGGTGATGGCCCGCTCCAGCGCCTCCGGCTGTAGCTTGAAGCCGGTCTCGGCGCTGGTCGGCACCGGCACCGGCGTGCCGCCGGCCAGCAGCACCATGTCCGGATAGCTCACCCAGTAGGGCGTCGGGATCAGCACCTCGTCGCCCGGGTTCAGGGTGGCGATCATGGCGTTGAAGATCACCGGCTTGCCGCCGGGCGAGACGTTTACCTGGCTGGTCTTGTACTCGAGCCCGTTCTCGCGCCGGAACTTGGCGACGATGGCTTCCTTCAGCTCGGGGATGCCGTCGACCGTGGTGTACTTGGTCTTGCCGTCGCGGATCGCCTTGACGGCGGCCTCCTTGATGTTTTCCGGCGTGTCGAAGTCGGGTTCGCCGGCCGCCAGGCTGATGACGTCGCGGCCCTGCGCTTTCAGCTCGCGCGCTTTCTGGTCCGCCGCCAGGGTGGCGGACGGCTTCACGCGGGAGAGCGCGGCGGATTGCAGCGACATGGCCTCAAGGCTCCAAGACAAAGGTGGGAGGTCGGGGCGCCCCTTTACCTGAATGGCGGTCCTTACGGAACCCGCGCGGGGCGAGAACCGAAGCTACGCCGGCCGCGTTTGCCCAAAGGCAACAGGGGAGCTGTCCATGAGACCCGCCGCACCGCTGGCGATCCTTCTGGCTGCGGGGGCCGGCCTGTCGGCCTGCGGCCCCGAGCCCCCGCCGGCGCCTGCCGTGGCGGCCGAGGCCCCCGCGCCGCAGCAGGGCCCGCCGCCGCCCGAGCCGCCGCCGCCGGCCTACGTCGGCCTGTGGGCGGCGAAGGCTGACCTCTGCCCGCAGGGCGCCTGGGTGTTCGACCGCGACCGGGTGGTCACGGCCGGCGAGGTGGCCTGCGAGTTCCGGGACGTGGCGGAGACGGACACCGGGTTCCAGGTGACCGCCGCCTGCGCGGTCGACGGCGTGACCCGGCCCTACCGGTTCAGTCTGCTGCTCGCCGATCCTTCGCCGCCGCGCTCGATGACCGTCTCGCGCGGGCCCTGGCTGGGGCCGATCACCCTGATCCCCTGCGCCGGCTGAACGGCGGAGCGGTGATGGCCGCGCCCGCTCGAAGGGCGTAGAATAACGGCGTTCTTTCGGGGCGCGGGGGCGCTAGGGAGGACGTCATGCGCGAGCCCGATCCTGCCAAGGTCGAGGCGCTGGTCGGCCAGCTTGTGGGCGAACTGGGAGGAGCGGTGTCCGGCGCGCTGATCGTGCTCGGCGACCGGCTCGGACTCTACCGGGCGATGGCCGACGGCGAGCCGGTCACATCGGAGGCGCTGGCCGCCACGACCGGCTTCGACGAGCGCTATCTGCGCGAGTGGCTCTCGGCCCAGGCCGCGGCCGGCTACCTCGACTACGACCCGCAGGCGAAGACCTTCGCCATGTCGCCGGAGGCCGCCGCGGCCTTCGCCGACGAGGGAGGCCCCGCCTTCTTCGCCGGCGCATTCGAGGTCGTGCAGTCGCTATGGCTGGACGAGCCGAAGATCGAGGAGGCCTTCAGGTCCGGCGCCGGGGTGGGCTGGCACGAGCACTCCAACTGCCTGTTCCGCGGCACCGAGCGCTTCTTCCGCACCGGCTACAACACCAACCTGGTGTCGAGCTGGCTGCCGGCCATCGACGGCATGGTCGAGCGGCTGGAGCACGGGGCGCTGGTGGCCGACGTCGGCTGCGGCCACGGGGCTTCGACCATCCTGATGGCCCAGGCCTTCCCGAAGTCGCGGTTCTACGGCTTCGACTACCACGGCCCGTCGATCGAGCAGGCGCGGCAGTCGGCCAAGGCGGCGGGCGTGGCCGACCGCATCACCTTCCAGACCGCCAAGGCCAGCGACTTCCCGGCCGAGGGTTTCGACCTGGTGGCGATGTTCGACTGCCTCCACGACATGGGCGATCCGGTGGGCGCGGGGCGGCACGTTCGCTCGGCCCTCGGCGACGACGGCGG
>JAQVDF010000183.1 GCA_028698405.1 Phenylobacterium sp.
TGCCGGTGTCCACCAGGCGTGTGCCGTCGACCCGCATCTCCGGCCGCTCCCGCAGGCGGATATTGGTGGCCACGCGGTTGTCGATGTCGGGGCCGCTCGCCGGCGGTTCGATCACCAGGGTGCTGTTGGCGCCCAGGTGGACCAGCCAGTCTTCCCCGCGCAGGGGAACCCAGGTCAGGCGACCGACCAGGGCCGACTGCTCATCGTAGGTCTGGTTGCCGATCAGGTTGCCGGTCCAGGCCAGCGAAGCGGTCCAGCGCTCGCCGTGGCCCCACAGCATCGCGCCGGTCCGGCCGTCGCCGGAGGCGATACCGCGCACCAGTTCGGACGGCGCGGCCCGCTCGGCGAACAGCGAACCGTTGGTGGAGACCGCCTCCTCCAGGCCGCCCGGCGGCGAGAAGGCGCCCGCCCGCAGCGTCCAGCGGCCGAGGCCGTTGTACTGCACCCAGGCGGCGCTGATCCGGCCGGCCTCTTCGACGCCCGAGCCGCCGAAGTCGTAGAGGAAGTTGTACTCCCAGTCCCCGAAGGCCTTGCCCTCGACGCCCAGGCGGGCGCGGCGGAAGTTGGCCCCGTCGATCAGGTCGCGGGCGCGTTCGGTTTCGGTCGCATCGCCCAGCGAGCCGCGGCGGAAGTCGGTGGCCAGCGGCCCCGGCTTGTCCTGCTGGTAGCGGGCCGCATCCAGCTGGAAGACCCCGCGGAAGGCGGCGGTGAACTGGCCGTCGCCGCTGGAGATGGTCGGGCGACCGTTGTTGATGCTGACGCTGTTGGCCCGCTGGTCGGCGCGCACGGCGGCGATGTCGGCGGCCGTCGAGCCCTTCAGGTCTGCGATCATCGCCTTCAGCTCGCGCAGCTCGGCCTCAAGGGCGTCGATCCGTGCGGCCTGCGGGTCGAGCCGCGGGGCGGCGGCGGTGCCGCCGGTGACCACGGGGTCCGAGGTCTGGGCGAGCGCCGGAGCGGCGCAGGCGAGCGCCATCACGCCGATGGCGGCTCCGGCGAGTAGCCGGTTGCGGGCGCTGGGCGGCAAACGGTGCGACATGGCGGCTCCCCCGAAGTGATGTCGGGGGGAGTCTTACCCGTTAATTCCTATCGCTGAACTAGCCTTTTTATGAGCGCCCTTTCAGCTTTTCTGAAGCCGGCCCGGTGTTAGCTAGGCTGCGATCCGGTGGCGCGCGACGGGCTGGGCGTTCGCCTCGCCGACGACGAACGAGACCATCACGCGGGACAGCTCCTGGGTCTCCCGCGCCAGGCCCCGGGTAGCGCCGCTGGTCTCCTCGACCATGGCCGCGTTCTGCTGGGTGAGCTGGTCGAGCTGGCCGACGGCGTTGCTGACCTCCGTCAGGGCGCGGGTCTGCTCGCGCACCGACGCGGCCATCTCGCGCACCAGGTCGTCCAACGCGGTGACCCGCCCGGCGATGGCCGACAGGGCCTCGCCGGTCTGACCGACGAGCCCGACACCGGCCTTCACGTGCGCGCCGGAGGTGGAGATCAGGTCCTTGATCTCCTTGGCCGCTTCGGCCGAGCGCTGGGCCAGCGCGCGCACTTCCGAGGCCACCACCGCAAAGCCCTTGCCGGCGTCGCCGGCCCGGGCCGCTTCCACCCCGGCGTTCAGGGCCAGGAGGTTGGTCTGGAAGGCGATCTCGTCGATCACCCCGATGATCCGGCTGATCTGCTCGGAGGAGTGATCGATCTGGTCCATGGCGCCGATGGCCTGCTCCACCACTTCGCCGGAGCGGGCCGCCTCGGTGCGGGCCTCGGCCACCACGCGGCTGGCGATCTCGGCGCCCTCGGCGCTCTTCTTCACGCTGGCGGCGATCTCCTCGATGGCGGCCGCCGTCTGCTCCAGGCTCGCGGCCTGCTGCTCGGTCCGCCGTGACAGGTTCTCGGCCGCGGCGCCGATCTGCGCCACGCCGTCGCTGACCACCTGGGCCGCGCCGCTCGCCGAGCCCACCGCGCGCTCCAGCGCGTCCACGGCGGCTGCGAAGTCGGCCTTCAGCTCGTCGAACTCCGGGGCGAGATTGGCGTCGATGCGGGTCCGAAGGTCTCCGCTGGACAGCCGCGCGAGGGCCGTGCGAACCGCACTCAACGCCTCGGCCTGGCGCTGCTCGGCCGCCGCGCGCTCGGCCGCCAGCCGTTGGCGCTCGGTCTCGATGGCGTCGAGGTAGGTCGAGATCGCCACGTCCATGTCGAGCAACGCGGCCTTGACGATGGCGCCCGCCTCGGCGCCGGTCTTGGCGCTTGCCTTGCGGTTCCCGAAGGCCTTCGGCCAGCGGTCGGCGATCAGCCGCTTGAGCAGCCCGTCGACGATGCGGGCGTAGCCGGCGATGTACCACCTGGGTTGCAGCCCCACCCGGGCGTGGGTCTCGCCGACCCGCCGTACGCCGGAGACGTAGGCTTCGTCGAACTCGGCCGCGGCCAGCGCCATCCAGTGCTTCAGCTGGTTCGACCGGGCGTTCTGGACCTGGGCCTCGTCGCGGAACATGCCCGCGGTATGGGGCGTCTTGCGCACCTCGCCGTAGAAGTCGTCCAGGGCCGGTCCGAGCGCGGTCTCGAGGAAGGGACGCAGACCATTGAGGTCCCGGCGGGCCTCCTCGTCCAATCCGATGAAGCCCAGCCGGTCGGTTACGCTAATACTGTTACGCACGCTACACGCCCTCCACCCTCGGGGGTGTGATGGCAGGCAGGCGTTAACGCGGGCTTTAGCGTAAGAAAGCGGCGCCTGCTTTTCCGGCATCTCGCCGTTAGGCGACCTTTTACCGCACCATATTCAGATGTCCCCGACGCTGCGAACACCGAGTCGCGGCGCAAGGGAGCGAGCGCCATGAAGCTTTTCCGCCGCCGGGAGGCCGACGCCGAGGCGCGCCTCCGCCACCTCGAGACCATGTTCAAGGCCCTCGGCGGGCGTCAGGGCTTCCTCGAGCTCGAGCTCGACGGGACCATCCGCAACGCCAACGAGATGTTCCTGCAGATGATGGGCTACACCCTGGACGAGGTGGTCGGCCGTCATCACGACATGCTGGTGTTCCCTGAGCAGCGCGGAGCCGGCTCGGAGGACTTCTGGACGGCGCTGCGCCAGGGCCAGCCGGTCAGCGACCGCTTCAAGCGGATCACCAAGGCGGGTGAAGAGCTGATCTTCTTCGGGACCTACTACGCCCTCTGCGGCGCCGAGGGGCAGCCCTACCAGTACATGCTGTGGGGCGCCGACGTGACCGAGCAGGTCCGCGCCCAGCGCAAGGCCGATGCGGCGCTGGCCCAGCGGCGGGAGGAGCAGTCGCGCGCCTTCGCCAGCCTCACCCGCGCGCTGGAGGCGCTGGCGCAGGGCGACCTCACCGCCCGCCTCGACGGCGACCTGCCGGAAGAATACCTCCCGCTGCGCGGCGACCTGGAGCGGGCGATGGCGCAGCTCGCCGACGCGATGGGCCAGATCGCTCAGGCGACGGACTCGATGAACGGCGGCTCGATCGAGATCGTTCGCGCTGCCGACGAACTGGCGCGCCGCACCGAGCAGCAGGCCGCGTCGCTGGAAGAGACCGCGGCGGCGCTCGAGGAGATCACCGCCACCGTCAAGCGGACCGCCGAGAGCGCCGTCCAGGCCAACGAGGCCGTCGGCGGCGCCCGGCAGGAGGCCGAACGCAGCGGCGAGGTAGTCCGCGAGGCCGTGGCGGCCATGGACCAGATCGCGGAGTCCGCCCGCCAGATCAGTCAGATCATCGGGGTGATCGACGAGATCGCCTTCCAGACCAACCTCCTGGCTCTGAACGCCGGCGTGGAAGCGGCCCGGGCGGGCGACGCCGGCAAGGGCTTCGCCGTCGTCGCGTCCGAGGTGCGTGCGCTGGCCCAGCGCTCGGCGGAAGCGGCCAAGGAGATCAAGGCGCTGATCAGCGCTTCCACCCAGCAGGTCGGCCAGGGTGTCGAGCTGGTCGGACAGACCGGCCAGGCGCTGGAGAGCATCGTCGGCAAGGTCAAGGAGATCTTCGGCCTGGTCTCGGAGATCGCCGCGTCGGCCCAGGAACAGGCCACGGGCCTGGCTCAGGTCAACACCGCCGTCTCCCAGATGGACCAGGTGACCCAGCAGAACGCCGCCATGGTCGAGGAGACCACCGCCGCCAGCCACGCCCTTCAGAGCGAGATGGGCGAACTCGTGCGGCTCGTCACCCGCTTCCGCATCAGCCTCGACCGGCCGGGCTCGGCGCCCGCCCCTGTCGCGCGGCCCGTCCAGGCGCTCAAGACCACCAGCCAGCTCGCCGCCGCGCCCGCGGCGGACGACTGGGAGGAGTTCTAGTCTCGCTCAGAAACTGAAGGGCGGCCCCTCGATCCGCTCGCCCAGCATGAAGGCGTCGGCAACGTGCCGCAGCGGGGCGACGTCGACGTCGCTGCGCCCCTCTGAGATCAACCGCGCGAAATGGGCGTAGAGCGGCGCGTACTCCGGGTGCGCCGGATCGGCGGACGCAGCGCCCGGCGCCGCCGCGCCTTCGATACTCAGCTCCGCTCCGCCTTTGGAGAGCAGGAGACGCCCGTCATCGGTCGCGACGTCGATGTCCCAGCAGGGCTCGCCGGGATGCAGGAAGTCGAACTCGGCTGCGATCTGCGCGCCCTGCGCGACTTCGAACGCCAGCTCGGCGGCGCTCGGCGCCTGGCGGTTCGCCGGAAATGTCAGCCGCGCGCGGGTCAGACTGAAGGGTTCGGACAGGATGCGGGTGACGATGGACAGGGCGTTGATGCCGGGATCGAACACGCCCATGCCGCCGGCCGCGAAGATCCACTCCTGGCCGGGATGCCAGACGCGCACGTCCTCCTTCCAGACGATCCGCACCGCCCGCACCTGGCGCGTACTCAGCCAGTCCGCCGCCTCCGTCACCCTCGGCGCGAACCTTGAGTGCCAGCTCGCGAACAGCGTGACGCCCGCCGCCTCGGCCCTGCGGGCGAGCTCGTCCACCGCGCTGAGGGTGGCCGCCGGGGGCTTCTCCAGCAGCACGTGGACGCCGCGGGCCATGGCCAGGCGTGCGTCCCCCGCGCGCACGGCGGGCGGCGTGCAGAGGCTGACGGCCTGAACCTCCGGGCAGGCGTCCAGCAGCTCGGCCAGCGAGGGAAAGCTCCTCACTCCCTCCACGCCGGCCGAGCGGCTGGCGGTCGCGACCAACTCGAAGTCCGGGCTGGCGGCGATCACCGGCAGGTGCTGGTCGCGGG
>JAQVDF010000184.1 GCA_028698405.1 Phenylobacterium sp.
CAAGGTGGACAAGGTCTGGGTCGCCGCCGACGTGGGCGGCCAGATCATCAACCCGGCGGGCGCCTACAACCAGGTGCAAGGCTCGGTGCTCGACGGTCTCTCCGAGGCGTTGCACCAGGAGATCACCATCGAGAACGGGGCGGTGAAGCAGGCCAACTTCAACGACTACCCGCTGATGCGGATCCACGAGGCGCCGCCGGTCGAAGTGCATTTCCTGAAGACCGACAACCCGCCGACCGGCCTCGGCGAGCCGGGCCTGCCGCCCGTCGTCCCGGCGCTGACCAACGCCATCTTCGCCGCCACCGGCAAGCGCATCCGCAGCCTGCCGATCCGGCCGGAGATGCTGAAGGCCTGAGGCGTCCCTCCCCGAAGCGGGGAGGGGCTCCCCTCGCGTCCGCCCTCCCCATCACAGGGAGGGATGGCTAAGGTCCGCAGGCGGCGGCGAAAGACCGCCCCAGCGAGGGACGCCCGGGTTTGAAGAAGCTGCTGATCGCCAACCGCGGCGAGATCGCCGTGCGCATCGCACGCACCGCCGCGGAGATGAACATCCCCACCGTCGCGGTCCATTCCGAAGACGACGCGGCCGCCCTGCACGTCAAGAAGGCGGACGCGGCCGTGGCGCTGAAGGGCTCTGGGCCGGCGGCCTACCTGGACGGCGCCCAAATCATCGCCGCGGCGGCCGAGCACGGCTGTGACGCCGTCCATCCCGGCTACGGCTTCCTGGCCGAGAACGCGGCTTTCGCCCGGGCCTGCGCCGAGGCGGGGCTGGTGTTCGTGGGGCCCTCCTTCGAAACACTCGAGCTGTTCGGCGACAAGGCCAGGGCGCGGGCGCTGGCCATCGGGCACGAGGTCCCGGTCGCCCCGGGCGCCGAGGGGCCGGTCGATCTGCCCGCCGCGCGCAAGTTCCTGCAGAGCCTGGGCCCCGGCGGGGCGGTGATGGTCAAGGCGGTGGCCGGCGGCGGCGGACGCGGCATGCGGCCGGCGCGCTCCGTCGGAGAGCTGGACCAGGTGTTCGAGCGCTGCCGCTCGGAGGCCGAAGCCGCGTTCGGCGACGGCGCCCTCTACGTCGAGCAGTTCCTGCCCAAGGCCCGCCACGTGGAGGTGCAGATCGTCGGCGACGGGACCGTCGTCTCGCACCTCTGGGACCGCGAATGCAGCCTGCAGCGCCAGCGCCAGAAGGTGGTGGAGATCGCCCCGGCGGCGATGCTGCCGCTGGAGGTGCGCGAGCGGCTGTTCGAGGCCGCGGTGGCGCTCGGCCGGGCGGCCGGCTACCGGGGCCTGGGCACCATCGAGTTCCTGGTCGAGGCCGACCGGAGCGAGCCGCGGATCGTGTTCATCGAGGCCAACCCGCGCCTGCAGGTGGAGCACACGGTCACCGAGGAGGTCACCGGCCTCGACCTCGTCCGCCTGCAGCTGGAGATCGCCCGCGGCCGCACCCTGGCCGAGATCGGCCTGACCCAGGCCCAGGTTCCGCCGCCCCGGGGCGTCGCCCTGCAGGCGCGGGTCAACCTCGAGACGATGACCGACGACGGCTCGGCGCGGCCGGCCGGCGGGGTGCTTTCGGTCTACGAGCCGCCGTCGGGGCCGGGCGTGCGGGTCGACGGCTTCGGCTACGCTGGTTACCGCACCAGCGCCAGGTTCGACTCCCTGCTGGCCAAGGTGATCGTCCACGTCCCGCAGGGCGGGGTGGAGGCGGCGGCCGCCAAGGTCTACCGGGCGCTCGGCGAGTTCCGCATCGCGGGGGCGGACACCAACATCGGCTTCCTGCAGAGCCTGCTGTCCCATCCCGAGGTCGCCGCGGGCCAGACCCACACCCGTTTCATCGAGGACCACGCCGGCCTGCTGCTCGCCCAGGCCGCGGGGCACCGGCGCTTCTACTTCGACGCCCCGGCGGGCGGCGCCCAGCCGCGCCGCGCGGGCGCGCAGATCGACGCCACCGATCCGCTGGCCGTCCTCGAGCTCGGCAAGCGGCCGGCCGAACGCTTCGCCGACGAGGAGGAGGAGATCGAGGGGCCGGAAGGCACGCTCGCCCTGCGCGCGCCGCTGCAGGGGACGGTGGTCTCGGTCTCCGTCTCCCCCGGCGAGATCGTCCGGGCCGGCCAGCCGGTGATGGTCATGGAGGCCATGAAGATGGAGCACGTGATCGCCGCCGAGACCGGCGGTGTGCTCCGCGAGGTGACGGTGACCGCGGGGGATACGGTGTTCGAGGGCCACCCGCTGGCCTTCGTCGAGCCGCGCGACGACGTCGGCGGCGCCTTCCGGGCCGAGGAGAATCCGGACCCCGACTACATCCGCCCCGACCTCGCCGAGGTGCTGGAGCGCCATCGCCTCACGCGCGACGAGGCCCGGCCCGAGGCGGTGGCCCGCCGCCGCCGCACCGGCCAGCGCACGGCCCGCGAGAACATCGAGGACCTGTGCGATCCCGGCTCCTTCACCGAATACGGCCCGCTGGTGGTCGCCGCCCGGCGACGGCGCAACACCATGGAGGAGCTGATCGCCCAGACCCCCGCCGACGGCCTGATCATGGGCCTCGGCCACATCAACGGCGACCAGTTCGGCGAGGAGGCCAGCCGGGCGGCGGTGATGGCCTACGACTACACGGTGCTCGCCGGCACCCAGGGAGCGCACAACCACGAGAAGCTCGACCGCATGGCCGAGATCGCCCTGCGATGGCGGCTGCCGACGGTGTTCTTCACCGAGGGCGGGGGCGGGCGGCCCGGCGACACCGAGGGCGGCGGCTTCATCCGCGGCTTCGAGTTCTGGGGCCGGCTGTCGGGCGCGGCGCCGCTGGTCGGCGTCAACTCCGGCCGCTGCTTCGCGGGCAACGCGGCCATCCTCGGCTGCTGCGACGTGATCATCGCCACCAAGGATTCCGCCCTGGGCATGGCCGGCCCGGCGATGGTCGAAGGCGGCGGCCTCGGCGTCTTCCGGCCCGAGGAGATCGGTCCGATCAGGGTCATGCAGGCCAACGGCACCATCGACGTGCTGGTCGAGGACGAGGCCGAGGCGGTGACCGTGGCGAGGAAATACCTCTCCTATTTCCAGGGGCGGCTGAAGGAATGGAGCTGCGCCGACCAGCGCCTGCTGCGCCGGGCGGCGCCGGAGAACCGGCTCCGGGTCTACGACGTGCGCAAGGTGATCGAGCTGATCGCCGACACCGGCAGCGTGCTCGAGCTGCGCCCCAAGTTCGGCCTGGCGATGATCACCGCCCTGATCCGCGTCGAGGGCCGGCCGATGGGGGTCATCGCCAACAACCCGGCCCACATCGGCGGGGCGATCGATTCCGACGCCTCGGACAAGGCCGCCCGCTTCATGCAGATCTGCGAGGCCTTCGACATCCCGATCCTGTCGCTGTCGGACACGCCCGGCAACATGGTCGGGCCGGAGGCGGAGAAGACCGGCCTGATCCGCCACTGCTCGCGGCTGTTCGTGATCGGCGCCAACCTGACCGTGCCGATCTTCTCGGTGATCCTTCGCAAGAGCTACGGGCTGGGGGCCATCGCCATGACCGGCGGCAGCTACCAGGCGGCGATGTTCTGCGTCTCCTGGCCGACCGGCGAGTTCGGCGGCATGGGGCTGGAGGGCTCGGTCAAGCTCGGCTACCGCAACGAGCTGGCGGCGATCCAGGACCCGATCGCCCGCAAGGCCAAGTTCGACGAGATGGTCGCCAGGGCCTACGAGCGCGGCAAGGCCCTGTCCCGGGCCACCACACCCGAACTGGACGACGTCATCGACCCCGCCGACACCCGCCGCTGGATCGTCGCCGGCCTCAAGTCCCTGCCGCCGAATCCGGTGCGCACCGAGAAGAAGCTCCGCTGGATCGACGCCTGGTGAGGGCTCCTTCCTACCCTCCCGCCGCTGCGCGGGGGGAGGTAGGGTTTCAGACGGCTCGCGCCATCGCGGTGACCAGCTGCGAGATCGCCAGCGCGGTCTCGCCGGGGTGCAGGAACGGGTGCAGGTGGGTGCCGGAGAGGGTCTGGACGGGCCAGCCGCGGGCGCGAGCCAGGGCGGCCTGGTCGGCGAGCCGCGGCGAGGTCTGCAGGTAGCCGGCGCGCAGATGGTCCCAGGGCGGGGTCTCGACGGCGTCGTCGAACCACTCGGGGCGCAGGCGCGGCAGGTCGGCCTCGAACACCTTGCGGATCCAGCGGTCGGGGATCAGCGCGGCCACGCCGCCCGGGCCCCACCAGTGCGACCACTTGGGCAGGCGGCCCTGCTCGACCGGAAGGGCCTTCACGAAGGCGTCGAATTCGGGCTCGGCCGGCGGGGTGGGGCCCGCTGGCGGCGGCAGGCGCCCGTCGATGACGATCATCCCCCAGGCCTTCAGCGGCGCGGCGAGCGCGGGCAGCAGCAGGCCCGCGGCGCTGTGGCCGACCAGCAGCGGGCCGGAGAGCTCCGGCAGGGCCGCGAGCACCGCCGCCGGCGCCTCGCGCCAGGCGACGTCCGAGCCGTCGATGCAGGGCGTGTAGGTGCGAAAGCCCCGTCGCTCCAGCGCCTCGGCGGTGGGCGCGAGCGAGGATGGGCCCACCAGCGGGGAGTGGACCAGCACGATCTCGCGGGGCGGCGGCGCAGCCATGGGCCGATTGCTAACCGCTGCGCCCGCGCGCGCAACCGCTCCCCGACGTCACCGGAGGGGCGGTCTCAGTGCGGCACGTAGGTCCGCAGCACGTCCTCAATGATCCGTTCCAGGTCGGCGAGCGTGTTGCAGGTCTTGGCCACGTGGCAGAACCGCTCGTAGCGGTTCATCACCGAGTCCCCCTGGCCCCAGTAGACCTCGGGCTCGGGGTTCAGCCAGATCACCGAGCGCACCCGCTGCTGGATGGTGTGCATCAGGTCGAGCCGGGGATCGGCGAAGTTCGACCGCCCGTCGCCCAGGAAGATCACCGTGGTGTGGCGGTCCAGCCGGTCGATGTGGTTGTCGCAGAAGTCCTCCAGCGCCTTGCCATAGTCGGTCTGCTGGAAGCCGATCCGCTTGAGCACCTCGAGGATCGCCCCGTCGACGCCGTAGTCGTTGAGGATGTCGTCCACCGGCACCAGCCGGCCGGAGAAGGCGTAGCTGTCCAGCCGGTCGACCACCTCGTTCAGCGAGTAGAGGAAGGTCAGCAGGAACTGGGCGGCCGCGGCCACCGACTTGGAGACGTCGCAGATGGCCACGATCGAGGGCTTCTCGATCTT
>JAQVDF010000185.1 GCA_028698405.1 Phenylobacterium sp.
ACCGCCGCCACCGCAGCTCACCTCGCGGGCGAGCCCTTCACGCCCAAGGTCCTGCCCCATCCCTACGCCTTCAACCTGTTCAGCCACAACGCCGCGGTGGACCCCGACACGGGCTACAACGGCGAGTAGGAAAAGGTGATGGCCGAGCACCGCAAGATCCTCGGCCAGCCGGACCTTCGGATCAGCTTCACCTGCATCCGCGTGCCGGTGCTGCGCGCCCACTCCATGGCCCTCACCGTCGAGTTCGACCGGCCAGTCTCGCCCGAGGCCGCGCGCGAGATCCTGCAGGCTGCGCCGGGCGTGCGGGTGGTCGACGACCGGGCCGAAAACCGCTTCCCGATGCCGCTGGAGGCCTCCGGCGAGGAAGACGTGCTGGTCGGCCGCATCCGCAGCGATCTCAGCGATCCCGAGGGGCGGACGCTGGCGCTGTTCCTCTCCGGGGACCAGCTGCTGCGGGGCGCCGCGCTCAACGCGGTGCTGATCGCCGAGCGCCTCTGGCGCTGACCGGTTTCCTCTCCCGCTCCCCCGGGAGAGGCGAAGGGGGCGGCCGGCCCCGCGCGCGATTGGAACCCTGCACTGGGTCTTCGGCCGCCCTCTTCGAGCCAGGTGAAGGCGACAGGCAGGCCTTCGGCCAGCCAGTCACCGCCGCGGCCAGGTGACGGGTTGCGCGCAGCGCCACCTGTCACCTCTCTGGGAGATCAGACCCCTTCCTTCATCATCCGCCGACGCTCGACGGAGGAGGGGATACGCATCGCTTCGCGATACTTGGCGACCGTGCGGCGGGCGATATCGATGCCGGAGGCCTTGAGGATTACGACGATGCGGTCGTCGGAATGGACCTCGGCGCCCGTCTTCTCGGACTCGATCAGCTGCTTGATCTTGTGGCGCACGGCCTCGGCCGAATGGGCCTCGCCGTCGCCGGTCGAGGCGATCGCCGAGGTGAAGAAGAACTTCAGCTCGAACAGGCCGCGCGCCGTGGCCATGTACTTGTTCGAGGTCACCCGGCTGACCGTGGACTCGTGCATGCCGATGGCGTCGGCGACGGTCTTCAGATTCAGCGGGCGCAGGTGCTCGACGCCGAAGGCCATGAAGCCGTCCTGCTGGCGCACGATCTCGGAAGCCACCTTGAGGATGGTCTTGGCCCGCTGGTCGAGGCTCTTCACCAGCCAGTTGGCGCTGGCCAGGCAGTCTGAGACGAAGACCTTCTCCTGGTCGGAGCGTGCGGCGGCGGATACGCGGGCATGATAGCGCTGGTCGACCAGCAGCCGGGGCAGGGTCTCGGTGTTGAGCTCCACGTGCCAGAGACCGCCGGGACCCTCGCGCACGAAGACGTCTGGCGCCACCGGCTGCACCGGCTCGGAGCCGAAGGCCGCGCCGGGCCGTGGCGTCAGCGCCCGGACCTCGGCGATCATCTCCCGCAGGTCGTCGTCGTCGACCCCGCAGACGCGCCGCAGAGCCGCCAGGTCGCGGCGGGCGAGCAGGTCGAGGTTGGCCAGCAGAGCGGCCATGGCCGGGTCGTAGCGGTTGCGGTCCTTGAGCTGCAGCGCCAGGCACTCGGCGACGCTGCGCGCGAACACGCCCACCGGCTCGAAGCCCTGCAGCACGGACAGCACGCCTTCCAGGAACTCCAGGCTGCAGCCCAGCCGCTGGGCGACCTCGGAAAGGTCGGCGCGCAGGTAGCCGCCCTCGTCGACCGCGTCGATCAGCACCGTGGCGGCGGCGTTCTCGGCCGGCGAAAGGCTCGCGATGGCGAGCTGATCGTGCAGGTGTTCGGCGAGTGTCTTCTCGCGGGTGAGGGCGCTTTCCAGGCCCTCCAGGTCGAGCTCGCCGCCACGTCCGGCCCGCGACCAGTCGACGGAGCCGCCGGCGTCGGCCGCCTCGGGGGCGTCGCCCGTAGCCCGCTCGCCGGGCGAGGCCTCGTCGGGCGTGACGTCCAGGTCGGCCGCAGCGACCGCGTCGCCGGCCGCTTCGGGGTCGACCCGCTCGTCCGGGGCGTCGCCCTCGCCGCGCTGAGGCTCGTCCTCGCGCTCGTCGCGCTGAAGCAGCGGATTGCGCTCCAGCTCGGCCTCGACATAGGCCTCGAGCTCCAGGTTGGAGAGCTGCAGCAGCTTGATCGCCTGCTGCAGCTGGGGCGTGATGACCAGCCCCTGCCCCTGCCGGACCTCGAGACGCGCGCTGAGCGCCAAAGCCTGCCCCCCTGCTGGCCCAAATCTTGCGTCAGCCTAGGGAGTCGTTTGCCACCGATTGGTTAAGATCGGCGGATCGGATTGCAGAGACCGCGCCTCAGACGGTCTCCGTCTCCTTCGGCGCCGACACGCGGCGGGGCCGTGCCTGGGCCTTAGGCTTGGGGAGCAGGCGGAACCTGGTCTGGCACCAGCCGAAATCGACGCCCACGTCGAGCAGGGCGTCGGAGCGGCCGCAGGGACAGGCGTATTCCATCACCGAGAACACCCGGTAGGTTTCGCCCGCCTGCAGCGGCACGGGCCGGCCGGTGGCGTGGTTCGGGGCCGCGTTGACGCAGAGCACCAGGTCGCCGGGGCCAATGGCGTCGCTCATAGCTCTCACCCACTGTGCGAGCCGGCGAGTCTAGGCCTTGTCGGGCGTTGGGCAACCGCCGTTTTGCGGCGCAGGTCGGGCTAGCTGAAGCTCTCGCCGAGGTAGACGCGGCGCACTTCGGGATCGTCGACGATCTCGTCGGGCGCGCCTTCGAACAGCACCTCGCCGGCGTGGATGATCGAGGCCCGGTCGATGATGTCGAGCGTCTCGCGCACGTTGTGGTCGGTGATCAGGATGCCGATGCCGCGGCCCTTCAGATAGGTGATCACCTCGCGGATGTCGGCGATGGCCAGCGGGTCGATGCCGGCGAACGGCTCGTCCAGCAGCATGAAGGACGGCTCGCTGGCCAGCGCCCGGGCGATCTCGACCCGCCGGCGCTCGCCCCCCGACAGCGACACCGCCGGCGCGCCGCGCAGATGTTCGATGCGCAGCTCCTCCAGGAGGGCGGTCACGGTCTCGCGGGCCCGAGTCTGGTTGCGCTCGCGCAGCTCGACCACGGCCATGACGTTCTGCTCGACGGTCATGCCGCGGAAGATCGACGTCTCCTGCGGCAGGTAGCCCAGCCCCATGCGCGCCCGCTGGTACATCGGCTGGCCGGTGATGTTCTCGCCATCCAGGTAGATGGCGCCGTAGTCGGCCGGGATCAGCCCGGTGATCATGTAGAAGCAGGTGGTCTTGCCGGCGCCGTTGGGGCCGAGCAGCCCGGCCACCTCCCCGCGCGCCAGCCGCAGAGAGACGCCCTTCACCACCGGCCGGCCCTTGAAGGACTTGCCGATGTTGTCGACCACCAGCCCGGCGTCGGCCAGGCCCGGCAGGGAGGGGAAGGTCTCCTGTTTCAACGGCGCCGCCCGCCCTCTACCTGCGCTGCGATTGCTGCTGTTTTTCGGGATAGAAGACGCCGCGCACCCGGCCGGGCTTGCCGCGGCCCTTCACGTTGGTGTGCATCTGCGCCTGACCGGTCGACACGTTGATCACCAGCCGGTCGCCGCGAAGCACGTTCTGGCCCTGGGCCGCGACCACGTCGCCGGTGACCGTGATGGTCTCGCTGGCCGCGTCGTAGACGGCGTTGCGTCCGCGCACGCGCTGTTCCGGGGTCACGTAGAACACCTCGCCGTCGGCCTCGATGCGGATCAGGTCGCCGCAGTTCACCGAGGCGGTGGAGCCTGTCCGGGTCGTGCTGGTCACCTGGAAGAATGTCTTCAGGACGTTGGCGCGCAGCCGGGCGTTGTCCTGCAGCGCCTCGGCCGAGCCCCGCCAGATCGACAGGCACTGGGTGTTCAGCACTTCGAGCTCGTCGGCGGTAATATCGACGGGCGCGTCCGAATTTCGGGCGAGCTGGGCGCTCGCCGGCCCGGCGAGCAGAGCGACCGCCGCCGCAGCCACGGCGAGAAGGTTCGGTTTCCGGAAGAGAATCATCTGCTGAAGCCTGGCCCCGCCTATTTCGATTGGATCCTGCCGCGCACGTCGCCGCGGAAGATCATGCGCTCGCCCTCGTCGTAGACGCCATAGGACTTCGCGTTCACCTCGCCAAGCGCGGTTCTACCAGCGATGTCGCCCTGACCCTGCAGTATTCCCGTCGCCGTATCGTAGACCGACGAAGCGGTGGCCACCGACAGGTCGGCGCCGTTGAGCTGTACGCCCCCATCCAGCGACAGCTTGCCGGCGCCCTCGTGCATCACTCCGCGGGTGGCCGACAGCCTGGTCGGGCGGGGGCTCTCCGAATCGATCAGCAGCGAGGGGCGCACGAGGTGGATGCGCTGGTAGTCCTGCTGGTCGCGGGTGGCGGAATCGGCGGTCAGCACGAAGGCGCGGCCCTTGTCGTCGCGGCCCACCAGCCGAAAGTTGACCAGCCGGATCGGCGTGTCCGTCGCGTCCGACGCCGCCGGCCCGCCGGCGATCGTCCCGTGGATCACGAAGCCGACCAGGGTGGCGAAGATGAGGCCCACCATCAGCGGCAGGACCACACGCAGGATGCGGATCACCCGCGAGCGGCGGCGCCAGCGCAGGAAGTCCGGCCGGCGGCTCGGCCCCTGTGCGGGATAGGAGACCGCGCTCATCGCCGCTAGCTGTGGGCGAAGATGTCGACGTCTTCCCAGCCCGCCACGACCAGCAGCGCGCGATGGGGAAGGAATTCGAAGGCGGCCCTGGCCAGGGCGTCGCGGCCCTCGCGCACCAGCATCTCGTCCAGCCGCTCGCGCACCGCGTGAAGGTGCAGCACGTCGCAGGCGGCATAGGCCAGCTGGTCGGCCGACAGCTCCGCCGCGCCCCAGTCGGAGCTCTGCTGGGCCTTCGACAGGTCCACCCCGACCAGTTCCCTGACCACATCTTTCAAGCCGTGCCGGTCGGTGTAGGTGCGCGCCAGCTTGGAGGCGATCTTGGTGCAGTAGACCGGCGCGGTGACCACCTTCAGGTGCAGGTGGAACATGGCTATGTCGAAGCGCCCGAAGTGGAAGATCTTCAGGACGCCGGGATCGGTCAGCAGCCTCTTCAGGTTGGGCGCGTCGTAGTCCGGCCGGCGCAGCTTGACGATGTGCGCGTCCCCGTCGCCGGCCAAGAGCTG
>JAQVDF010000186.1 GCA_028698405.1 Phenylobacterium sp.
GGCGAGCAGCAATTCGCGCGCCGGGCGAACTCCGACCTTGACCGGCGAAGGTGAGGATTGGGTTACGGCGTTTTCCCACGCCGCTGAGCTTCGGCCCCGGGGACGGGCGGCGAGAGGGGTGACGATCAGCCTCAACCGTTTGGCCGGCTGCGCATTATTCGGGATCGCGTGGCCTAGTCAGGGGCTCGAAATCCGCTACCTAGAACGCGGGGAGACCAACGGGAGAGCAATAAAGACGATGGAGTCCGTATTCGGTTGGACCGCCGATCCGACGGCCTGGGCCGCGCTGGTCACCCTCATCGTGATGGAGATCGTCCTCGGGATCGACAACCTGATCTTCATCTCGATCCTCTCGAACAAGCTGCCGGAACATCAGCGGAGCAAGGCCCGCCGCGTCGGCATCTCACTGGCGCTGGTGATGCGACTGGCGCTGCTGTCGACCATCGCCTGGATCGTCGGCCTGACGCAGCCGGTGTTCTCGCTGCCCTGGAGCGGTCCGCCCGACGCCAGCGGCCACCCGATGTTCGAGCTGAACTTCTCCTGGCGCGACCTGATCCTGATCGCCGGCGGCCTGTTCCTCTTGTGGAAGGCGACCACCGAGATCCACGAGAAGGTCGATCCCCAGGACACCGAAGGCCTGATGAACACCAAGCAGACGGTGATCAACAACTTCGGCGCCGCCATCATCCAGATCCTGCTGCTGGACATCGTCTTCTCGATCGACTCGATCCTGACGGCCGTGGGCATGACCGACCACCTGCCGATCATGGTGATCGCCGTGCTGGTCGCGGTGGCGACCATGCTGGTGGCCGCCGACCCGCTGGCCAAGTTCATCCACGACAACCCGACCGTGGTTATGCTGGCGCTGGGCTTCCTGCTGATGATCGGCGCGGTGCTGATCGCCGACGGCTTCGGCGTGCACGTGCCCAAGGGCTACATCTACGCCGCCATGGCCTTCTCGGCGCTGGTCGAGGGTCTGAACATGGCCCACCGTCGTGCGAGCATTCGCAAGATTGCGGGGCCGAAATCCTCGGAAGGGGCGGAAACGAGACACTAGACGCATTTCCAGGCTTCGGCGGCTCGACCCGCCGAAGCCGATACAACGATAGTTTTCAGGGACAAGCGGCGCATTTCACGCCGCCGGAAGCGTTTTGGAAGAAGAGCCTCACGCGTACAGCGACCAGGAGCGTCGCCTGACGCTCATCTCGGTGATGATCGTCTTCCTGCTGTCGGCGATGAGCCAGACGGTGATCTCCACGGCCATGCCGCGGATCGTCGCCGATCTGTCGGGGCTGCACCTCTATTCGTGGGCGTTGACCGTCTACCTGCTGACCTCGACGGTGATGGTGCCGATCTGGGGCAAGCTGGGGGACATCCTCGGCCGCAAGACGGTGCTGCTCACCTGCATCGGCATCTTCCTGATCGGCTCGTGGCTGGCGGGGCTGGCGGGCGAGTTCGGCGACCTGCCGCTGATCGGTGGCGGCATGCCCCAGCTGATCGCCGCCCGGGCCCTGCAGGGGATCGGCGGCGGGGGCCTGTTCACCACCGCCTTCGCGATCATCGCCGACCTCTACGCCCCGCGCGAGCGGGCCAAGTTCTCCGGCCTGTTCGGCTCGGTGTTCGGGGTCTCCTCTGTGTTCGGGCCGGTGATCGGCGGCTTCTTCACCGACCACGGCACGGTCTCCTTCGCGGGCCACGTGATCGAGGGCTGGCGCTGGGTCTTCTACGTCAATGTGCCGTTCGCCCTGCTGGCGGTGCTGGCGATCCTGTTCCGCATGCCCAGCCTGCCCAGCCGGCCGGGCCAGCGGATCGACTACCTGGGCGCGGCGCTGATCATCGCCGCCTTCGTGCCCTTCCTCCTGGCGATCACCTGGGGCGGACGTGACTACCCCTGGGTCTCGCCGATGATTCTCGGCATGCTGGCCTTCTCGGCGCTCGCGCTGGCGGCCTTCGTGCTTGTCGAGAAGGTGGTGCGCGACCCGATCATTCCGCTCGAGCTGTTCCGCAATAAGACCTTCGCCACCGCCAACGGCGCAGCCTTCGTCTACTCCATGGCCTTCATGGGGGTGACCAGCTTCCTGCCGCTGTTCATGCAGGTGGGCCAGGGCGTGAAGGCGACCACCTCGGGCTTCACCATGCTGGCGCTGATGGGCGGGATGATCGCCTCCTCGACCATCAACGGGCAGCTGGTCACCAAGACCGGTCACTACAAGCCATTCATGATCGGCGGCGGGATCGTGCTGATCACCGGCATCCTGCTGCTCTGCTTCATCGGGCCCGACACCTCGACCACCGACCTCGCCTGGCGGCTGCTGATCGTCGGCATCGGGCTGGGGCCGGGGCAGAGCCTGTTCGGCCTGGCGGTGCAGAACAGCGTGCCCTTCCATCAGATCGGGGTGGCGACCTCGTCGGGCCAGTTCGTCCGCCAGATCGGCTCGACGCTGGGGGTGGCCTTCTTCGGCGCCCTGCTGACCGCGGGCCTGGCCTCCGAGCTCGCCCGCCACACGCCGCCGGGCGTCGAGGCCCAGCAGCTCCAGCTGTCCGACCTGCAGCGGATGGCCATCGAGCGCGACACCCACCCCGAACTCGCCGCCGCCCGAGCCGCCGACCCCGCCGCCCAGGCCATGGACCGGGTGGTCCGCGAGAGCTTCTCCGTCGCCATCGTGCACGGAATGATCTTCTCGGTGACGATCCTGGCGGCCGGCTTCTTGCTGATGCTGATGATCCCCGTCGCCCCCCTGCGCGAACGCCCCGTCGGCCCGCCCCCCAGAGCCTCGCCGCAAGGGGCCGCAGCGACTCCTCCTATCGCGGATGACGAAGGGACCTCCTCTCCGCTTCGCCGTCATCCCGGCCGTAGCGCAGCGGAGAGCCGGGACCCAGAACGGCGGTGATCAGACCCTCTTGGGTCCCGGATCGACCTGCGGCCGTCCGGGATGACGGGTCTTTACGTGCGTCCCGGCGAATGCGCGGGGAGGGTCAGCCCCGGATCACAGGAAGCTGTACGGATCCACGTCGATGACGACGCGGAGGGAGCCGGCGGGCTTCACGCGGGCGCGCCAAGTGGCGAGGTAGGCGGAGAGGTCGACGTTGCGTTCGGCGCGGACCAGGAAGCGCTTGCGGCGGCGGCCGCGGATCAGGGCCAGCGGGGCGTCGGCGGGGCCGTAGACGTCGACGCCCTCGGCGTTGGGCGCGGCGGCGGCCATGGCCTTGGCGAAATCCTCCAGCGACCGCGGGTCCTCCCCCGAGACGATCACCGCCCCGAGGCGGCCGAACGGCGGCAGGCCAGCGAGGCGGCGACCCTCCATCTCGGCGGCGACGAAGGCGTCGCGGTCCTGGGCCTGGAGGGCCTGCATCACCGGATGGTCGGGGGCGTAGGTCTGCAGCATGGCCCGGCCCGGCCGGTCGTGGCGGCCGGCCCGCCCGGTCGCCTGGGCGAGCAGCTGGTACGTCCGCTCGCCAGCCCGCAGGTCGCCGCCGCGCAGGCCGAGGTCGGCGTCGACCACGCCGACCAGGGTGAGCCTGGGGAAGTTGTGGCCCTTGGCGGCGGCCTGGGTGGCCACCAGGATGTCGATCTCGCCCTGCTCCATCGCCTCCACCAGCCGCCGCGCCTCGCGGGCGTCGAACAGGGTGTCGGAGGAGAAGACGGCGATGCGGGCCTCGGGGAAGAGGTGACGGGCCTCCTCCTGCACCCGCTCCACGCCGGGCCCGATGGAGACCAGACTGTCCTTGGCGCCGCAGTGCGGGCAGCGCTCGGGCTTCGGCATCGAAAAGCCCGTCAGGTGGCAGACGAGGCGCCCCGAGTAGCGGTGCTCGACCAGCCACGAGTCGGTGTCGGGCGCGCACAGCCGCTCGCCGCAGGCCCGGCACAGCACCAGCGGCGCATAGCCCCGGCGGTTGAGGAACAGCAGGCTCTGCTCGCCCCGCGCCAGGGTCTCGGCGACCGCGCTCACCAGCGGCTGGGAGAGCCAGCGGCCGGACTGCGGCGGGGTCTCGCGCAGGTCGATCAGGTCGATCTCGGGCAGCTGGGCGGTCCCGTGGCGGGCGGCGAGCCGCAGCCACCGGTAGCGGCCGGTTTCGGCGTTGCGCAGGCTCTCCAGCGAAGGGGTGGCCGAGGCCAGCACCACCGCCGCGCCCTCCAGCCGGGCGCGCAGCACGGCCATGTCCCGGCCCTGGTAGATGAAGCCCTCCTCCTGCTTGTAGGAGGCGTCGTGCTCCTCGTCGACGACCACCAGCCTGAGGTTGGCGAAGGGCAGGAACAGCGCCGAGCGGGCGCCGACCACGATGCGGCAGTTGCCGGCGACCACGGCCTCCCATACCCGTCGGCGGGCAGGCGGGGCGACGTCCGAGTGCCACTCGCCGGGCGGGGCGCCGAAGCGTTCGCCGATGCGGGCGATCACCGCCTGGGTGAGGGCGATCTCCGGCAGCAGGATCAGCACCTGGGCGGTCGGGTCGGAGGCCAGCACGTGGCGCACCAGCTCGAGATAGACCTCGGTCTTGCCCGAGCCCGTGACCCCGTCGAGCAGGGCCGCGGAAAAGCCGCCCTCGTCCGCCATCGCCTTCAGCGCCTCGGCGGCGGCGGCCTGGCTGGCGTTCAGCGGCGGCGCGGGTCGCGACGGGTCGGGTTCGGGGAAGGCGAGCTCGGCCTCCACCAGCCGCACGGCCAGCACGCCCTCGTCGACCAGGCCCTTGACCACCCCGGCCGAGACGCCGGCGGCGCGGGCGAGGTCGGCGGCGCTCTCCGCGCCCGCGGCGGCGGCGGCCAGCACCCGCTCGCGGGCCGGGGTCAGCCTCGCCGGCGCCTTTCCCGTCGGCTCGATGCGGCGCTGGGGCCGGGGCAGGGGTGCGCGCATGCCGCGCAGGGCGATGGCCAGCGGCGCGCCCGGCGCGTCCACCGAGTAGCGGGCGGCCCATTGCACGAACTCCAACGTCCTGGGCGGCAGGGCGGGGCAGTCCAGCCGCTCGGCGATCGGCTTCAGCGGCCGGTTGCCGCCGGCCCCTTCGCGGAGGGCGGTGACCACGCCGCGCACCAGCCGGGGCCCGAGGGGCGCGGC
>JAQVDF010000187.1 GCA_028698405.1 Phenylobacterium sp.
CGCGCGCGTTCGGCGATGGCGGGATCGACGGTGACCTCGTAGCGATCGTGCAGCAGAGCCTAGTAGATGTTCTGCAGCGTGATCTTCTTCTTGTACGGGCACAGGTTGCAGGGCCGCACGAACTCGGTCTCGGGCGCGTCGCAGGCCACGTTGTCGGCCATCGAGCATTCGGTGATCAGCACCACCTGCTTCGGCTTCCTCGACAGCACGAAGTCGCTCATCGCCGCGGTCGAACCGGCGAAGTCGGCGGCTTCCAGCACCTCGGCGGGGCATTCCGGGTGGGCCAGGACCTGCGCCTCGGGATAGGCCTCGCGCATCTCGCGGATGTCATCGGCGGTGAACCGTTCGTGAACCTCGCAGCGGCCCTTCCAGGCGATGATGCCGATGTTGGTCTGGCGGGCGACGTTGCGGGCCAGGAACTCGTCCGGGATCAGGATCACCCGGTCGACGCCCCACTCGCGCGCGGCCTGCTCGACCACCTGCACCGCGTTGGCGCTGGTGCAGCAGATGTCGGTTTCGGCCTTCACGTCGGCGGTGGTGTTCACGTAGGTGACCACCGGCAGGCCCGGGTAGCGCTGCTTGATCAGCCGCACGTCCGCGCCGGTGATCGAGGAGGCGAGGGAGCAGCCGGCCAGCGGGTCCGGGATCAGCACCTTCTTCTCGGGCGAGAGGATCTTGGACGTCTCGGCCATGAAGTGGACGCCGGCCTGGACGATCACCTGGGCGTCCGACCTGGCGGCCTCCTTGGCCAGCCCCAGGCTGTCGCCCACGTAGTCGCCGACCCCGTGGAAGATCTCGGGGGTCATGTAGTTGTGGGCCAGGATGACCGCGTTCTTCTCGCGCTTCAGCCGGTTGATCTCGGCGATCAGCGGGGCCTGCAGCCGCCACTCCATCGGGGTGACGTGCTTCTTGACCTTGTTCCAGAGGGTGTGGGTGGCGCGTTCGACCTCGGGGGTGAAAGCGAATTGCGTTCCGTCGGCCATGTCGCGTCCCTCGTTATGCTCAAAGTGAGCATTTGTCAGGCCTAAGAAAACGCCTCGGGGGCGCCCTCTTGGGTTCCGTCGGCGTCGCCGGATATGCTCTCTTTGAGCATAACCGGTGCAAGACATATAGACCCGCAGCTCTGCGGCGCCAAGGCCCCATAGGTTGAATTCGGCGAACGATGGTCAAGTCGTCTGCGGGCGCCGCTCGAGCGCGTCCTCGATTATCGCCGCCAGCGCTTCGGCGGAGTAAGGCTTGCGCAGCAGCGGCCAAGGGGCTCGTTCGGCCGGCCCGAGGGCCTCGCCGGTGTAGCCGGAGCTGAGAATCACCGGCAGGCCCGGGCGCAGGCGGACAGCCTCGTGGGCGAGGTCTACGCCGCTCCGCCCGCCCGGCATGACGAGGTCGGTGAGCAGCAGGTCGAGCGGCCCGGGGGCGCGGAGCAGCTGCAGCCCGGGTTCGACCCCGTCGGCGCGGACCACCTCGTGGCCCAGCTCCTCCAGCATGGCGCTGACCAGGTCGCCCACCTCGGCGTCGTCCTCGACCAGCAGCACGCGCAGGCGGGGCCGGCCGGTCGCGTCCCGGACCTGCGGCTGGGCCTCGGCGGCCGCAGGCGTCTCGGCCGCCCGGGGCAGGCAGAGACGCACCGAGCTGCCCTTGCCGACGGCGCTCTCTATGGCCACCCCGCCGCCGCTCTGGCGGGCGAAGCCGTAGACCTGCGACAGGCCCAGGCCCGTGCCCTTGCCGACCCCCTTGGTGGTGAAGAAGGGTTCAAACACCCGCCCCAGCACGTCGGGCGACATGCCGATGCCGGTGTCGTGCACCGTGACGCAGACGTACTCGCCGGCCTCCACCTCCGCGACCTCGCCGCGGTCCAGGCGGCACAGCCGGGTCTCGATGCGGATCGAACCGCCGGCCCCGATGGCGTCGCGCGCGTTGACCACCAGGTTCATCAGCGCCGCCTCGAACTGGGAGGGATCGATCAGCGCCGCAGCGCCCGGCGCGTTCGGCGTGGCGGTCAGGTCGACGGCCTCGCCGACCGCCCGCCGCAGCAACGGCTCGGCTTCGGCCAGGAGCTCGTCCAGGCAGGTGAGCTGCGGGTTCAGCGCCTGGCGGCGGGCGAACGACAGCAGCTGGTGCGTCAGCCGCTCGCCGCGGCGGGCCGCGCCCAAAGCGGCCTCGAGCATTCGCGCGCGCCGGGCCGCGTCGTTGGGATGGCGCTGGATCAGGTCGAGCGCCCCGATGATCACCGTCAGCAGGTTGTTGAAGTCGTGGGCCACGCCGCCGGTCAGCTGGCCGACCGCCTCCAGCTTCTGGGCGTGGCGCAAGGCGGCCTCGGCCTGGTCGCGTTCGGCCAGCGCCGCCTGCACCCGTTCGGCCAGCAGGTCGTTGACCCGCTTGAGGTCGTCCTGGGCCTGCTTGGCTTCGGTCACGTCGAAGCCGATGCCGATGAAGCCCTCGAACTCGCCGGAGTGGGCGTACCTCGGCTGCGAGACCGAGCGGATCCACCGGTATTCCCCGTCGGCGCGGCGGTAGCGCCCTTCCAGGGTGAAGCTCGTCCGAGAGGCCTCGCCCGCCGCGTGCTCGGTCGCGATCCGCTCGACATCGTCCGGGTGCAGCCGCTCGCGCCAGTCGAACTCGAGCGCGGCCGAGTCGCTTTCGCCCAGGAAGTCCACGTACATCCGGTTCATGAACTCGCGGCGGCCGTCCCGCCGGCTGATCCACATCAACGCCGGGGCGCTGTCGGCCAGCGCCCGGAACCGCGCCTCGCTGTGGCGGAGCTGCTCGTGAGCCGCCTGGCGCTCGGTGACGTCCATGTTGACGCCGACCGCCCGCACCGCGCGGCCCTCCTCGTCGAAGATCAACTCGCCGCGCGACAGCAGCCAGCGGACCGACCCGTCGGGGTGCACGACGCGGCATTCCATCGGCTCGAAGGCGTCTTCCTCCCGACCGCGGCGGAAGGCCTCGAGGATGCGGGGCCGGTCCTCCGGATGGGCGACGGTCAGCAGTTGGTCGATACTGGGTTCGGCTTCGGGAGGGAGGCCGAGGTTCCGGTAGGTGATCGGCGACCAGCAGCCTTCGCCGGTGACGAGATCCCAGTCCCACAGGCCGACGCCGCCGGCGTCCTGGGCCAGCTCCAGCCGCGCCTCGCTGCGGTCGAGCGCGGCCTTCATCGCCGCCTGCCGCTGGTTGGTCTCGTACAGGCGCACCAGCGCCTGGCGCAGCAAGGTGGAGACGACCACCGTCACCGCGCCCGCCAGCAGCATCAGGACCGCCAGGTTGCGCGCCATGGCCGCCGGCACGGGCGGCGGAACGGCGAGGGTCAGGGCGAACTCGATGCCCAGCACCAGCCAGGCCCAGCGGGGCCCGGCATAGAGCGCGACGATCACCAGGGCGGGGTAGGTGGTGGCGAGGCCGAAGGCCGGGCCCAACGCCACGACGCGAGGAACGGCGGCCGCCAGCATGGCCATCGCGCTGATCAGCAACGCCTGCCACCACGGCGGAAGCACCACCGGAACCAGCCGCAGCGGCCATGTCATGTGGGACATAGCTCGGCCCATTCCTCCCCGGCCGACGTGCCGGAGCCTCGACCATGCAAGCTGGGCGGCGCAGGCGCAACCGCCGGTATCCGGCCGATCGGCGGGCGGGGGACCTTGCGGGCGAGGGGGGCGATGTCCACGTTTGGCCCCATCGCGCGTGCTAGAGGGGCGGTCCGTCGGGGGCGTTCCCGGCAGCAACGAGACGGAGACGGAGTGGCCGGCCCGAGGCTTCATATCGGCTCGAGCGGGGTGTTCGCCTCGGCCCTGGC
This sequence comes from Phenylobacterium sp., assembly GCA_028698405.1. Classification (GTDB taxonomy): domain Bacteria; phylum Pseudomonadota; class Alphaproteobacteria; order Caulobacterales; family Caulobacteraceae; genus Phenylobacterium. Next base: position 3,788 of record JAQVDF010000187.1, read on the forward strand.
GGCGGTGGCGTTGCTCGCCTGCACGACCAGCCGGGAAGAGGCGCACCGGGCCGAGGCGCCGCGGATCACGGACCTGTCGGAACAGGGACTGGCTCGGTTCACCGCCGGCATGGACGCGGCCATGCTGGCCGTCGCCCGCCGCCACGATCCGGCCGCGCGCCAGACCCCCTGGGGCCGCGCCGAGGGCTGGGCCTCGCTGGACCTGGCCGAGGCTCCCGACATGGGTCTCTTCACCTCGCTGCCCGCAAGCGCCGAGCAGATCAACGCCCTGCTGCCGTTCGCGGACGGCGAGATCCTGCCGATGCGGCCATTCGTCCTGAAGGCCCCGGGCGAGGACCGGCGGCGGGCGCTGAAGTGTCTGGCCGAGGCGGTCTACTACGAGGCCGCGCGCGAGCCGATCGAGGGCCAGCGGGCGGTCGCCCAGACGGTGATCAATCGCCTGCGCCACCCGGAATACCCGAAGAGCGTCTGCGGCGTGGTCTATCAGGGCGCGGCCCGGACCACCGGCTGCCAGTTCAGCTTCACCTGCGACGGCTCGCTGCGCTGGAAGCCGGAGCCGGCGCTCTGGGCCAGGGCCCAGAAGGTCGCCGAAGCGGCGCTGAACGGCTACGTGGCCGAAGAGGTCGGGCCGGCGACCCACTACCACGCCGACTATGTCGCGCCCTATTGGGCGCCGACGCTGGCGAAGCTGACCAAGGTAGGGGCGCACATCTTCTACCGCTGGACCGGCCCGGCCGGGCGGCCGGCCGCCTTCACCGGCCGCTACGCCGGCGGCGAGGCCAACCTGACGCCGGCCGTCCTGGGAAGCGACGATCCGCGCACCGCCGGGCTGATCGCGCCCGAGGCGCAGGGCATTCCGGCCGGTCGTACGGTGTCGCTGTCGGTGGGCGGCGAGGTGAGGACCTACACCGTGGCCGACGCCGCCGCCTCGGGCGGCGAGCGCACCCGCGTCGTCGGGACGCTGACCCCGGCCCGTCGCAAGCCGACGCCCGAGGAAGTCAGGCGGATCAACGAGGCGCTGGCGGCGCTGGAGACCGGGCCGGCGCGGCCGGCCGCGCAGGCGGCGGCCGAACCCGCCCAGGCCCCTTCGGGCAGCGAGTCCTAGCCGGCGGCCGAGAAGGGGTCGGGGTAGGCCACCGACATCGGGTCGGCCGGGGCGCCGCGCTCCAGCTCCATGGCCATGAAGGCCGGCGAACCGGAGTAGGGCGAGCTGATCAGC
>JAQVDF010000188.1 GCA_028698405.1 Phenylobacterium sp.
GGTGATCCAGGGCCTGGCGGCGGGCGTCGTCCAGCCGCTCGCCATGGTGGTGATGTTCCAGATCTTCCCGCCGGAGAAGCGCGGTGCGGCCATGGGCCTGTTCGGCATCGGCGTGGTGCTGGCCCCAGCCCTCGGCCCCTGGGTCGGCGGGGTGCTGATGGACAGCTTCAATTGGCGGTTCCTGTTCTACCTGGGCATCCCGTTCGGGGTCGGCGGCATGCTGCTGGCCCAACTGTTCCTGCCGGGCCGAGCGCCGGGCGTCGGCAAGGTCCCGCTCGACTGGCCGGGCGTGGTCTTCCTGAGCATCGCCCTGCTGGCCCTGCTGGAGGCGCTCTCCAGCGGCCAGCGCCAGGGCTGGGGCTCGCTCTACATCCTGAGCCTGATGGCGGCGTTCGCCGCGGCCACGGGCGCCTTCCTGTGGCGCCAGGCCCGGGCGCCCGAGCCGCTGCTGGATTTGCAGATCTTCCGCAGCCTACCGTTCACCGCCGCCATGCTGGTCAGCTTCGTGCTCGGCGCCGGCCTGTTCGGCTCGACCTACCTGCTGCCTGTGTTCGTCCAGCAGCTGCAGAACTATACCCCCACCCAGGCGGGCCTCCTGCTGATGCCGGCGGGCTTCACCCTGGTGCTGGTCTTCCCGTTGGCGGGCGCGCTCAGCGACCGGGCGCCGGCGGGTTACATGATCGGCTTCGGCCTGCTGGTCTTCGCCTGGTCGGCCTGGCTGACCAGTCAGGTCTCGGCCGACACCAGCTTCTGGACCCTGGCCTGGTGGACGGTGCTGAGCCGGATCGGCATGGGGGCCATATTCCCCTCGCTGAGCTCGGCCTCGCTGAAGGTGCTGCCGCCGCCGCTGCTGGCCCAGGCCTCCGGCGCGATGAACTTCATACGCCAGCTCGGCGGGGCCATCGGTACGGCCCTGCTGACCGTCTTCCTCGAGCGGCGGACGGTGTTCCACGGCGACGTGCTGGCCGCCACCCAGACGCCGGACAATCCGGCCACCATGGCCTGGCTCGGCGAGAGCGCGCGCGTCATGCAACAACTGGGCGTGCCGGCGATCGACCAGTCCGCCGCGGCCGGCTGGCTGCTCGGCCAGGCAGTCTACTACCAGGCCTCGGTCGCGGCCTTCCGCGACGGCTTCCTGGTGGTGGCGGTGGTGTTCCTGGCCGCGCTCCTGCCGACCTGGCTGCTGCACAGGGCCCAGCGGCCCAGACCGGTGCTGGAGCCGATCGCGCCAGAGCCCGAACCCGGCTTGCAGCCCGCGGGCTAGCCTTTCGCGCAGGCGACCCCACATGCATCCGCATGAGCGTCGCCTTCACCCGCGAAGAGGACTACGAGGCTCAGGCCGCCGACCTGCCGGACCGGCCGATCTCGCCCCACTCCAACCTCGTCACCGCCTCCGGACTCGCCCAGATCGAGGCGGAGCTCGCGGCCGCGCGCGCGGCCTACAGCGCCGCCCAGGCGCAGGGCGACGTCAGCGCCGACCGCACCGCGATGGCCAGGGCCACCCGCGACCTGCGCTACTGGTCCGCCCGTCGAGCCAGCGCCCAGCTGGTCGAGCCCACGGGCGATCCCGACACCGTCCAGTTCGGCCGCACGGTGGAGATCGAGCGCGAGGACGGCCGCCGGCAGGCCTTCCGCATCGTGGGCGAGGACGAGGCCGACCCGTCCAAGGGAAGCGTCTCCTACGTCTCTCCCCTGGCCCGGGCGCTGATGGGCAGGCGGGTGGGCGATACGGCGACGGTGGCCGGCGCCGAGGTCGAGATCATCGCGGTCCGCTGAGGTCGGCCTCGATGAACGGCAGCTGAGCCGTCCCGTTCACGCCAGGGTCCGCAAGGCCCAGGCATAACCGGTCTCAACAGAGCGGCGAACGCCTCGACCGCTCCCCGGAGACCGAGAATGAAGAAGTTCCTCACCGCCGCCGTCGCTCTGTCGGTCCTGGCTTCCGCCGGCGTCGCGAGCGCCGCCCCCTACGGCCAGCAGCGCGACGCGCGCCAGTTCGACCGCTACGAACAGCGCGTCGACCGCGACGACCGCCGCGACGTCCGCGCCGACAATCGCTACGAGCGGCGGGCCGAGCGCAGGTACGCCGCCGGCCGCTACCAGCGCCCTGCGGGCTACCAGCAGCGCCACTGGAGCCGCGGCGACCGGCTGCCGGCGTCCTACCGGAGCCGCGCCTACGTCGTCGACCACCGGCGCTACGGCCTGCCCGCTCCGCCGCGCGGCTACCAGTACACCCGGGTCGACAACAACGCCGTCCTGACCGCCGTCGCCACCGGCGTCATAGCCTCGGTGATCGTGGGCCTGTTCCAGTAACCCGAACCGACTAACCCGAACCGACGCCCCGCCGGTCTCCGGCGGGGCGTTTTCGCCATCCCTGCGCGGGCCTGCGCCGGAACCACCCGAAGGACGGCCGGTGGACGGCTCCATCGCCAACGTGGCGCTGCCGACGATCGGCCGCGAGTTGGCCGTGACCATTGCCATCCTGTTCCACGCGGCGTTGTCTCGGCCAACGACGACGGCCCTGGCGACGGCTTCCGCCATCGCTCTCGCGGCGGCCGTGGTCAGTCTGCTGCGCCTGCGCGCCCGGCCCGCATCGGCCCCCGCCGAGGCGGCTCCGGCCGACGGCTAGCCCGCGATCTCGGCCACGGTCGTCGCCTGTAGGGCGGCCACCAGATCCTGCGGCGAGAGCTCGACCTGCAGCCCCCGCTGGCCGCCGTTGACGAACACCCGCTCGTGGGCGAGCGCGGCGGCGTCGACCACCACCGGGCTCCTCCGCTTCTGACCGAAGGGCGAGACTCCGCCGACCTTGTAGCCGGTGATCCGCTCGGCGTCGGCGGGCTTCATCATCGCCGCCGACTTGCCGCCCACCGCCGCCGCCAGCCGCTTCATCGCCACCTCCCGGTCGGAGGCCAGCACGGCGCACACCGGCTTGCCGTCGACCTCGGCCATCAGGGTCTTGAGCACGCGCTCCGGCGGAACCCCCAGCGCCTCGGCCGCCTGCAGCCCGACGCGCGGCGCATCGGGATCGTAGTCGTAGGTCTCCAGCCGGTAGGCGATTCTGGCGGCGTCGAGGGCGCGGGTGGCGGGGGTGGCTTTGGCCATGGCCAGCCTCTAGCCAAGCTCGCCGTCCGCCGCCACCATCGGCGCATGCACGATGCGCCGCACCGCTGCCCCTGGCCCGGCCAGGACTTGCTCTACCTCGCCTATCACGACACCGAATGGGGCGTGCCGGAGTACGACTCCCGCGCCCTCTGGGAGAAGCTGGTGCTCGACGGCTTCCAGGCGGGGCTCGCGTGGATCACCATCCTGAGGAAGCGCGAGGCCTTCCGCGCCGCATTCGACGGCTTCGACCCGGAGAAGGTCGCCCGCTACGGCGAGGCCGACCGCGCCCGGCTGCTGGCCGACGCCGGCATCGTCCGCTCGCGCGCCAAGATCGACGCGACCGTCGACGGCGCGCGGCGATTCCTCGACATGCGCGAGCGGGGCGAGGATTTCTCGCAGTTCTTGTGGAGCTTCACCGACGGCAAGCCGATCCAGAACGCCTGGGAGAACATGTCGCAGGTGCCGGCCCAGACGCCGCTGGCGGTGGAAATCTCCAAGGCGCTCAAGGCCAAAGGCTTCAAATTCACCGGCCCGGTGATCGTCTACGCCTTCATGCAGGCCGTCGGCATGGTGAACGACCATGTCACACCCTGCTTCCGGCACGCGCAGGTCCGCTCTATGAGCGCCTGAATGGCCAGGCGTCCCGGACCCGACATGCTGCTCGAGAAGGCCTGCCCGGCCCCGGTCTGCGGGGTCGACGAGGCCGGCCGCGGCCCCTGGGCAGGCCCGGTCAGCGCCGCGGCGGTGATCCTCGACCCGCGCCGCGTGCCCAAGGGCCTCGACGATTCCAAGAAGCTGAACGCCAAGACCCGCGAGGCGCTGGAGGTCGAGATCAAGGCCAAGGCCATCGCCTGGGGCGTCGGCTTCGCCTCGGTCGAGGAGATCGCCGAGCTCAACATCCTGCACGCCACGGGGCTGGCCATGTGCCGGGCCATCGAGGCGATGTCGGTCAGGCCGGTCTTCGCCCTGGTGGACGGCAACTACCGCTTCAAGCTGCCCTGCGAGGTGAAGACGGTGGTCGGCGGCGACGGCAAGTCCAAGTCCATCGCCGCCGCCTCGATCCTGGCCAAGGTCGCACGCGACCGGCTGATGGTGGAGATGGACGCCCGCTACCCGGGCTACGGCTTCGCCTCGCACAAGGGCTACCGCGCCCCGGTGCACGCCAGGGCCCTGCTCGACCTCGGCCCCTGCGAGATCCACCGCCTGACCTGGGGCCCGGTGAAGCTCGCCCTGATGGGCAAGGACCCCCTGCTCGCCTACGAAGACGCCCTGCAGGACGAACTGCCGCTCTGAGGCGAGGTGACAGGTAGCGCTGCGCGCAACCAGTCACCGAACGCCGCCGGTGACTGGTTGGCCGGAGGCCTACCTGTCACCCCGACAGGCGCTCCTACCGGTCCTCGCGGCGCTCTCGCATGCGCAGGATCAGCGACTGGCTGGCGGAGGCCATCAGCTCGCCGTCCTGAGCGAACATGTACATCGAGCCGTGGGCGAAGCCGCCGTGCAGGCCGTGGATGCGGATGTCGCAGAGCACCCAGTCGGTGGGAACGATGCGACGGATCCGCAGGGTGTTGTCCAGCGAGTTGCCGCCGGCGTTGGCGCCCAGCGCCGCGCCCACGCCCGAGGGCACGTGGTCGGCCATGATCGCCAGCATCGGCGCGTCGATGGGGAAGCCCTCCTTGGGCCGCATCCACAGCAGCGAGCGGCCGTCCGACTCGGGCGCGGCGCCCTGGCCGAAGCTGCCCTTGGCGACCCGCACCTCGATGCGGCTGTGCAGCCCCTCGTCGTCGCCGCGCCAGTGTTCGGAGGTCTCGCACTCGTCCGGCCCGGGGGCGTCGGGCATCTCCAGCCACTGGCG
>JAQVDF010000189.1 GCA_028698405.1 Phenylobacterium sp.
CCGACGCGGCGACCTGGGGCGAGGGACGGACCTTCGACGCCGTGCTGCTGGACGCCCCCTGCACAGCCACCGGCACCTTCCGCCGCCATCCGGACGTGCTGTGGGCCGCCCGGCCCGGCGAGGTGGCGAGCCTGGCCGCCGTGCAGGCGAGCCTGCTGGCCGCCGCCGCCGAGCGGGTGAAGCCGGGCGGGCGGCTGGTCTACTGCGTCTGTTCGCTCGAGCCGGAGGAGGGCGAGGCGCAGATCGAGCGCTTCCTGGCCGCCCGGCCGGACTTTTCTTTGGCGCCCGCCTCGCCCGGCGAAGGCGGTGCGCCCGAGGCCAGCCTCAAGCCCGACGGGACGCTGCGCATCCTTCCCCACCACCTGCCCGGCGGCTGCGACGGCTTCTACGTGGCGCGAATGGTGCGCCAGGCCGCCTTGCCCGTTTCGGGCGGCGCGCGGTAAGTCGGGGGCCATGGCCAGCACCCCGCCCATCATCGCGCCGTCGATCCTGGCGTCCGACTTCGCGCGCCTGGGCGAGGAAGCCCGGGCCGTCGAGGCGGCCGGCGCCGACTGGCTGCACATCGACGTCATGGACGGCCACTTCGTGCCGAACATCACCATCGGCCCGGACGTGGTGAAGGCGCTGCGGCCGCACGCCTCCATCCCCTTCGACGTCCACCTGATGATCGCGCCGGCCGATCCCTACCTGGAGGCGTTCCGCAACGCCGGGGCCGACATCATCAGCGTCCACCCGGAGGCCGGTCCCCACCTGTCGCGGACCCTGCAGCGGATCCGCGAGCTGGGAGCCAAGGCGGGCGTGGTGTTCAACCCCTCGACCTCGCCGTCGGCGATCGAACACATCATGGATCAGGTCGACCTGGTGCTGGTGATGAGCGTCAACCCCGGGTTCGGCGGGCAGAGCTTCCTCTCCTCGCAGCTGAAGAAGATCGAGACGCTGCGGCGGATGATCGACGCCTCCGGCCGCGACATCATCCTGGAGGTGGACGGCGGGGTGACGCCGCAGACCGCGCCCCAGTGCATCGCCGCCGGGGCCACCGCCCTGGTGGCCGGCACGGCCGTGTTCCGCGGCGGGCCGGCCGCCTACGCCGACAACATCCGCGCGCTCAAGGCCGGCTGAGATTGGTCGCGACGGGCGCCACCTCCTCCGCGCCGGCCATGGCCCGCCTTCCGGGCCGCATCACCCTGCAGGCGATCGGCCGGCTGGTCCGCACCCAGGCCCAGCGCGAGTGGGCGGGCACGCCGCTGCACGAGTGGCGGATCGGCAAGCCGAAGCCCGAAGGCTTCGCGGCCCGGCCCAGGGACCTGCGCCCGCCGCGGCCCGAGAACGGCCGCCGCATCCTGGCCGGCGAGTTCGCCTTCGCCGGCTCCACGCTGGAGGTCGGCCCGGGCGGCGATCCGTGGGACCGGCCCAGCCCCAGCCGCAGGTTCGCCGTCGAGCTGCACCGCTTCGGCTGGCTGCGCGACCTGATGGCGCTCGGCGAGGAGGGCGAAGCCGAGGCGCTGCGCTTGACGCTGGAGTGGCGGCGGCTGTTCGGCCGCTGGAACGCCTTCTCCTGGAGCGCCGAGGTGCTGGAGCGGCGGGTGTTCAACCTAGCCTGCGCCGCCCGCACGCTCACCGAGCGCGCCTCCGAGGCCGAGACCCTGGGGCTGGCCCACGATCTCGCCCGCCAGGCCCGGCACCTGCTGATCTCGCCCGACGGGCCGGCCCGGGCCGCCGAGCGGGCGGTCGCCGCCGCCCTCGCCGGCGCGGCGCTCGCCGATGTCGCGGGACTGAAACTGCTCGACCAGGCGCTCGGCAAGCTCGCCCGGACCCTGCCAGTCACCGTCCAGCCGGACGGCGGCCACGCCAGCCGCTCGCCGCAGGCGGCGCTGGAGCTCCTGTTCGACCTCGCCTGCCTGGACGAAGCCTTGGTGCAGCGCGGCGTCGCCGCCCCGGACGAGATGATGCGGGCGATCGACCGGCTCGCCGGCGCGGTTCGCTTCTTCACCCTGGCGGACGGCTCGCTGCCCTCGCTGCAGGGCGGAGAGGCGCTGCGGCCCGGCTACGTCGCCGCCGCCCGGGCGAGCGACGAGCCGGCCCGGCCGATCCCGCCCTCGCGCAACGGCTACCAGCGGCTGGAGGGCCGGGCTCTGCAGGTGCTGGCCGACGGCGCGCCGCCCGCCGTAGGCGCCTGGAGCCTCGCCGCCTGCGCTCAGCCGCTGGCCGTCGAGGTGCTGGCCAGGGGTCAGCGGCTGATCGTCGGTTCCGGCTGGACGCCGGACGCCGCGGCCCCCGACACCGCCCGGCTGGCCGGGGCGGCCTCCACCGCCGTGCTCGGCGAAGGCGGCTGCGGGCGCACGCTGGAGGGGCTGGCCGCGCGCATCCTCGGCCCGCGCCTGCTGGCCGACTACCGCCGGGTCGAGGTCGAGCGGCACGACGGCGAGACCGCCGTATGGCTGGAGATGGAGCACGACGGCTGGGACCGCCCCTACGGCCTGCGCCACCAACGCCGTCTCTACCTGGACGTCGCGACCGACGAACTGCGCGGCGAAGACAGCTTCAGCCCGATCGCGCCGGCCGAAGAGGGCTCGGAGGCCTCGCGTCGGTTCATCCCCTTCCTGGTCCGCTTCCACCTGCACCCGGAGGTGCGGGCCTCTGTGGCGCTGGACCGCAAGAGCGTGCTGCTGCGCCCGCCCGGCGACGAGACCGGCTGGTGGCTGCGCAACGACGCCCTCGAGGTGGTCATCGAGCCCAGCGTCTTCTGGCAGGACGGCCAGCCCCGCCGCTCCAACCAGGTCGTCCTCCGCGGCCAGGCCCGCCAGTCGGCCGGCGCCCGTATCCGCTGGAAACTCGCCGCGGCGGAGTAGGTCACCGGCGGCGGGTCGCATTGACTCGCGAGGGGCGCCTGCGTATGTCGCGCGCCATCCGCGTGACTGGCGATGAAGGTGGGCGACCACCGGGGAGCGCGGAGGTTGCTTCGCCGCTCGCCTGGGCATTTTCCTTTGAACCCGAGAAGGAGACCGCCCATGCCCGCCGCCCCCGATTTCCCCCCCGCTCCGGACCGCGTCGCGCCCAAGCGCGCGCTGTTGTCGGTGTCCGACAAGACCGGCCTGATCGAGGCCGCCCGCACGCTCGCGGGCCTGGGCGTCGAGCTGGTCTCCACCGGCGGCACCCGCACCGCGATCGCCAACGCAGGCCTGGCGGTGAAGGACATCTCCGAGCTGACCGGCTTCCCGGAAATGATGGACGGGCGGGTGAAGACCCTGCACCCCGTCGTGCACGGCGGCCTGCTGGGCGTGCGCGACGCGCCCGAGCACGCCAAGGCCATGACCGAGCACGGCATCGGCGGCATCGATATCGTCTACGTCAACCTCTACCCGTTCGAGCAGACGGTGGCCTCAGGCGCGGACTTCGAGACCTGCATCGAGAACATCGACATCGGCGGGCCGGCGATGATCCGCTCGGCGGCCAAGAACCACGGCTACGTGGCGGTCTGCACCGAGCTGGCCGATCTCGAGGAGGTGCTGGCGGAGCTGAACGCCCGCGGCGCCACCACCCTGGCCCTGCGCAAGAAGCTCGCGGCGCGAGCCTATGCGCGCACCGCGGCCTACGACGCGGCCATCTCCAGCTGGTTCGCGAACGCTCTGGGCGAGGCCACGCCCCGCCGGCGCGCCTTCGCCGGCGAGCTGGTCCAGACCATGCGCTATGGCGAGAACCCGCACCAGGCGGCGGCCTTCTACCGAGAGGCCAACCCGCGGACGGGCCTGGCCACCGCCCGCCAGCTGCAGGGCAAGGAGCTGTCCTACAACAACATCGCCGACACCGACGCGGCGCTGGAGCTGGTCTCCGAGTTCGACCCGGCCGCCGGCGCGGCCGTGGCGATCATCAAGCACGCCAACCCCTGCGGCGTGGCGCTGGGAACCGACCTCGCCGAGGCCTATCGCCGGGCGCTGCAATGCGACCCGGTCTCGGCGTTCGGCGGCATCGTGGCGGTGAACCGGCGTCTGGATGCGGCCGCCGCGCGCGAGATCGTCAAGATCTTCACCGAGGTTGTGGTCTGCCCCGAGGCCGACGACGAGGCCATCGCCGTCTTCGCCAAGAAGAAGGACCTGCGCCTGCTGATCACAGGCGGGCTGCCCGACCCGCGCGAGCCGGGCGTCCTGTTCAAGCAGGTTTCCGGCGGCTTCCTGGTGCAGAGCCGCGACACCGCCCGCATCACGCCGGCCGAGCTGAAGATCGTCACCAAGCGCCAGCCGACTGAGGCCGAGGTGCGGGATATGCTGTTCGCCTTCACGGTGGCCAAGCACGTCAAGTCGAACGCCATCGTCTACGCCCGCGACGGGCAGACGGCGGGCATCGGCGCCGGCCAGATGAACCGCAAGGATTCCGCTCGCATCGCCGCCATCCGCGCGGCCGAGGCCGCCGAGCAGGCTGGCCTGCCGGAGAGCCTGGCCAAGGGTTCGGCGTGCGCCTCGGACGCCTTCTTCCCGTTCGCCGACGGCCTGCTGGCGGCGGCGGAAGCCGGGGCGACGGCGGTGATCCAGCCGGGCGGCTCGATGCGCGACGAGGAGGTTATCAAGGCGGCCGACGACAAGGGCCTGGCCATGGTCTTCACCGGCATGCGCCACTTCCGCCACTAGGCGGGATCCGGGACCGCCGGTCGGGCGGCGCTGTCACCCCGGAGAGCGGCCCGGCCGCGACGGGTTCGCGGCGGCGTCGGCCCGGTCACCCGACCTCGCCATGCCCCGCCGGTTCCTCGACGGCCAGCAGCAGCAGGCCGCCGATGATAAAGAAGCCGAGGATGGTGGCCATGCCCCAGCGCTGGCTGCCGGCCGCCGCCGTCGCCCAGGCCAGCAGGGCGGGGCCGACGAACGCGGTGGCCTTGCCGGAAAGCGCGTAGAGGCCGAACATCTCGGCCCGCAGATGGGGCGGCGCCCGCCGGGCCATGAATGAACGGCC
>JAQVDF010000190.1 GCA_028698405.1 Phenylobacterium sp.
GTCGGGCGCTAGTCCGCCTCGGCACCGCCGGGGATGGCGGCCCGCGCCGCCTTGCCCGCGCCCTTGGCGGTCATCCCGACGCCCTTGGCGGCGACGCCCACGGTCGCGCCGGCGACGCCCGCCGTCGCGCCCACCACCGTCGACACGCAGCCGGACAGGGCGGCGGCCCCGGCCGCCAGGAGCAGAAAACGCATCACTGTCACTCGACATTCCTGGGGGCGCGGGACTGCCCCGATCGCGGGAAGAGGCGGGAGATCAGATCTCCAGCACCGAGAGCCCACCCCCGGCCTTGTCCGTCTTGCGACGCCATGGGCCGTGGTAGGCCGGGTCCTGCCGGCGCCGGCGGTCGGGACCGAAGTAGTCGACCGTCCGGACGAAGGGTCTCGGATGCTCTATCACCCGCTGCAGCCGCTCGATCACGCCGCGGGCGGTCAGCGGCTTGGTCAGGAACTCGTTGACCCCGGCGTCGCGCGCCTCGGCGACCTTGGCCAGGGTGAAGTGGCCCGTGACCATGATCACCGGAGCCATCTGGCTGGGGCTGTCGGGGGACTGACGCAGGCGGCGAACGAACTCGATGCCGTCCATCGGCTGCATGGAGAGGTCGGTGAAGATGACGTCGACCTGGTGCTCGCGGAGCTGTTGCAGCCCGGCGGTGCCGTCGGCGGCCTCGTACACTTGGCTCACGCCCAGGGCCCTGAGGATTTCGGTCACCAGCATGCGGGTGTGCTGGTTGTCGTCGACCAGGAGGATCTTCAGTTGGTCGTAGCGCACGGTAGGCGGCGGAACTCGCTGCGGTTTGATTCGGCGACGACGCGCCACCGCCTCGCATAGATAGCCGACAACGCGGAGAGGAAGCGGCCGCGCCTACTCAATTCGGCGCGGCCAAAGGCCTCAGGCGCAGTCGACCATGACGATCTCGGCGTCCTTCAGAGCGCGGATCGACAGCCGGGGCTCGTCCTTGATGGCCGCCCCGTCGCGCGGGCCGAGCGTGACGGGCCCCACCTCCACCTCGCCCGTGGCCGCAACCAGATAGAGATGGCGGCCGGGTCCGGCCTCGTAGGTGAGCTCGTGTCCGGCCTGCAGGGTGGCGCCCAGCACGCGCGCGTCCGCCCGGATCGGCAGGGCGCCTTCGTCGCCCAGTCCCGAGGCCAGCACCGAGAAGGCGTTGGCGCGGTCGGTCTTGGGAAAGGGCTTGGCGCCCCAGCCAGGCGTCCCGCCCGCCTCCCGCGGCTCGATCCAGATCTGGAACAGCGTCGTGGTCTCGGGCTCGACGTTGTACTCGGCGTGGCGGATGCCGGAGCCGGCGCTCATCACCTGCACGTCGCCCGCCGCGGTGCGGCCCTGGTTGCCCAGACTGTCCTGGTGGGTCACCGCGCCGGTGCGGACATAGGTGATGATCTCCATGTCCCGGTGCGGATGCGGCGGAAAGCCGGACTGCGGGGCGATCTCGTCGTCGTTCCAGACCCTCAGCGCGCCCCAGCCTATGCGCTTGGGGTCGTACCAGTTGCTGAAACTGAAATGATAGTGGGCGTTCAGCCAGTCGTTCTGGAACCGGCCGAGCTCGAAGAAGGGGCGCTTTTCGATCATGCGGCTGAAATAGGCCGATGCGACCTGGCCGCAATGGTCCGATTACTTCCGCGTCGGAAGTATTGTCTTGCGGATGCGGCGGCGCTCAGCGACCGGGGACGTGGACGTCGCCGCCGGTCTGGGCGCGGTGGCGCAGGAAGGCGTCGGCCAGCACGCAGGCCATCATCGCCTCGGCCACCGGCGTGCCGCGGATGCCCACACAGGGGTCGTGCCGGCCCTTGGTGCGCAACTCGATCTGCTCGCCCGCCTCGTTGATGCTCTGGCGCGGGGTGAGGATCGACGAAGTCGGCTTGAAGGCGATGCGGGCCACCACCGGCGCCCCGGTGGAGATGCCGCCCAGGATCCCGCCGGCCTTGTTGGACAGGAAGATCGGACCCTCGTTGCCCATCCGCATCTCGTCGGCGTTCTCCTCGCCGGAGAAGGCGGCGGCGGCGAAGCCCGAGCCGATCTCGACGCCCTTGGCGGCGTTGATGCTCATCATGGCCCCGGCCAGCTCGGCGTCCAGCTTGCCGTAGATCGGCGCGCCCCAGCCGGCGGGCACGCCCGAGGCCTCGACCTCGACGATGGCGCCGGTCGAGGAGCCGGCCTTGCGGGTCTTTTCCAGGTGCTCCTCCCAGATCGGCGCCATCTCGGCGTCCGGACACCAGAAGGGGTTCTCGTGAGTCTGGTCCCAGTCCCAGCGGTCGCGGTTCACCGCGTGCGGACCGATCTGGACCACCGCGCCGCGGATCGTGACGCCCTGGAGGATCTTGCGGGCCACCGCGCCGGCCGCCACGCGGGCTGCGGTCTCACGCGCCGAGGACCGCCCGCCGCCGCGGTAGTCGCGCACGCCGTACTTGGCGAAGTAGGTGTAGTCGGCGTGGCCGGGGCGGAAGGCCTGGGCGATCTCGGAATAGTCGCGGCTGCGCTGGTCGACGTTCTCGATCAGCATCGAGATCGGCGTGCCGGTGGTCACCTGGCCGCCGGTCCGCTCGTCGGAGAAGACGCCCGACAGGATCTTCACCGCGTCCGGCTCCTGGCGCTGGGTGACGAACTTGCCCTGGCCCGGCCGGCGCTTGTCCAGCCAGACCTGCACGTCGGCCTCGGTCAGCGGGATCCCGGGCGGGCAGCCGTCCACCACGCATCCCAGCGCGGGGCCGTGGCTCTCCCCCCAGGTCGTCACGCGGAACAGATGGCCGAAGGTGTTGTGCGACATGGCCCGGCTTTAGACCATTTCCGCCCGCGCCGCCTACTCCCGGGACGGCGCGCGCCGGCTCCTATGCCGCCCAGGCGGCGGTGAAGCGCTTGCGGGCTTCGGAGGCGGGTTCGGCCTCGCCGGGGGAGAGCCGGACGAACAGGTGGCCCTGACGGTGCCGGCCGCGGGCGGGCAGGCCCTGGCCCTGCAGGCGCACCAGCGCCTGGGCGCCCGACTTCTCGGTGATCCAGACGATGCGGCGGCCGAGCGGCGTCTCGACGGTCAGCTTGCCGCCCAGCGTCAACAGGCGGGGCGGGACCTTGGCGGTGATCCACAGGTCGTCGCCGCGCACCAGCATCTCGCCGTCGCCGCGGATGACCACCGGCAGCTCCACCCCGTCGGCGCGGACCTTGTCGCCGGCCCGCAGCCCGGCCGGCAGCGTCAGGCGCAGCCTGCGCCCGTCGCCCAGCACGTGCTCGACCTCGCCGCCCAGCACGGCGATCTCCGGGGTGATCTCGAGTTCGGAACCGGCCGGCCGCGGATTCCAGCTCCGCTCGCTGGCGCGGGCGGGGCGGGCCTTGGGCGGCATCCTGAGCAGCAGGTGGTGGGCCTCGACGAGTTCGCGGAACCGCTCGGCGTCGCCGCCCCGGTCCGGATGCGCCTGTTTGGCCCGAAGGCGGAAGGCGCGCCGGATCTCGGCGGTGGTGGCGGTTTCGGGCACGCCGATCAACTCGCGGGCGCGCTCGAGGCTCATCGTGGAAAATTGGCCGCTCATCGCCGGTGGAGGTTAGGCGCGGGGGGTCAATGGCGGGTTAAGCCCTGCCGCCGGCCCGCATGTCGCGCTATAGCGTGGGCCATGAGCGAAAGTGCGCCCCTGATCCCGCCGACCCCGAGCGAGGACGAGTACGTGCGTCAGGTAGCCTCGGCCGAGCCGCCGCCGCCGATGGCCGAGGACGACCCGTTCGAGCTGTTCGCCAACTGGCTGCGCGAGGCGGTCGAGCGAGAGCCGAACGACGCCAACGCCATGGCCCTGGCCACCGTCGACGAGGACGGCATGCCGGACGTGCGGATGGTGCTGCTCAAGGACGTCGATCCGGAAGGCTTCGTCTTCTTCACCAACCTCGGCAGCGCCAAGGGCCGTCAGTTGGCCGCCAACCCCAAGGCCGCCCTGCTGTTCCACTGGAAGTCGCTGCGCCGCCAGGTGCGGGTGAGGGGGACCGTCTCCTCCGTCAGCGATCAGGAGGCCGACGAATACTGGGCGACGCGCGCCAGGCCCGCCCAGCTCGGCGCCTGGGCCTCGGATCAGTCGCGCACGCTGCCGGAGCGCCGCGCCTTCGAGAAGCGGATCGCCGAAATGGGCCTGAAGTTCGGGCTAGGCAAGGTGCCGCGCCCGCCCCACTGGTCGGGCTTCCGCATCGCTCCGGTTCGCTTCGAGTTCTGGCGCGACCGGCCGTTCCGGCTGCACGACCGGTTGGTGTTCGACAAGGCCGAGGCCGGCTGGACCACCCGGCGGCTCTACCCTTGACCGACGAGGAGGCGGAGGTCGCCGCCTTCCTGCGCGGCCGCTCCGAGCGGGAGGAGATCGAGACGTCCTGCGCGCGCATCTTCCTGCGCGGCGACGAAGCGCTGAAAATCAAGCGCCGCGTGGACCTCGGCTTCCTCGATTTCACCACCCTGGAAAAGCGTCGCTGGGCCATCGAGCGCGAGCTCGAGTTCAACCGCGCCACCGCCCCTGACATCTACCGAAGGGTTCGGCGAATCACCCGCGAGGCGGACGGGACGCTCGCCCTGGACGGCGAGGGGACGGTGGTGGACTACGCCCTGGAGATGCGCCGTTTCGACGAGACCGCGGTGCTGTCCGAACGCCCCGAGGCGGTGGACGGCGAACTCGCCGAGGCGCTCGGCCGGCTGATCGCCCGCACCCACGCCTCCGCGCCGGTGCGCCCGCAGGCCGGGGGGCTCGCCGCCATGCGCTACGTCGTGGAGTCCAACGCCGAGGTGCTGTGGGAGCTCGCCGAGACGCTCGGCGCGGCCGAGGTGGACGCGCTGAACCGGCGGACGCGGGCGGCGCTTGAGGCGGTGGGCCCGCTCCTGGAGGCGCGCAAGGGCGCCGGCTTCGGG
>JAQVDF010000191.1 GCA_028698405.1 Phenylobacterium sp.
GCTCGCCGACCTCGCCGATGGCCAGGATCGCCACGCCCAGCATGATGGCGAAGAAGATCACCGCCAGGATGTCGCCCTCGGCCAGCGCCTCGATGGGGTTGATCGGCACGATGCCCATCAGCTGGTCGCGCACGCTTGGCGGCTCGCCCAGCACGTGCGGCGTCACGCCCTCGAACACGACGCCCTGGCCCACGCCGATGGCCGCGCCCAGCGCCTGGCCGAGCACCGCCGCCACCGCCGTGGTGCAGACGTAGAGGAAGACGGTCTTGCCGCCGATGGCGCCGAGCCGCTTGGGATCGCCCATGCCGGTGACGCCGCCGACGATGGAGACGAACACCAGCGGCACCACGACCATCCGGATCAGCCGGATGAACAGGTCGCCGATCCACTTGATGGACTCCGCCGCCTCGCCCATCAGGGCCCCGGCGATCGCGCCCAGCACGAGCGCCCCGAAGATCCGCTTCCACAGGACGACGTCGAACCAGTAGCGCTGGATCGGGCTGCGGCGGCGCGGTGCGGCGGCGATCTCGTCTGCGGGCGTTGCCATGGGCGTCCTTCTCGTGGCGGCCTCTTGCGGGCGCGCCCGGACCCTAGGGGCAACCACGCCCCCGCGTCGAGGCCCTAAGCTCGGCCATATGTCGGCGGGACGGGCCGGTCAGGCAGCCGCGGCGGCCTCCCACTCGGCCCACAGCCTGGCCTCCTCGGCCTTCGCCTGCTCGATGGCGGCGGCCTTTACGTGGCCGAAGCCGCGAATCTGCTGCGGCAGGGCGGCGAGTTTCAGGGCGACCGCGCGGCGCTCGGGCGTGAGCTCCGCCGCCAGTCGGTCGAGGGCCTGCTCGAACTCGCCGATCAGGGCCCGTTCGGTGCGCCGCTCGTGGGTGCGGCCGAACGGATCGAGCGGCGTGCCGCGCAGCCGGCGCGCCCTGGCCAGCACCGGGAAGGCGGCGTTCAGCATCCAGCTGCCGAACGCCAGTTTCTTCGGCCGCCCCTCCGAGTCCCTCGGGGCGAGGATCGGCGGCGACAGCCACACCTTGTCCTTGCCGCCCTTGAAGGTCTCGGCCCGGTAGGCGGCGAAACGGCCGTCGGTGTAGAGGCGCGCGACCTCGTACTCGTCCTTGTAGGCCATCAGCTTGAAGAGGCTGATCGCGGCGGCCCGCGTCAGCGCCTCGTCGCCCAGCGCCCGGATCTTTTCGATGCGGTCGAGATAGCGGCGCACGTAGGCGCGGTCCTGGTAGCCCTCCAACTCGGCCGCTCTGTGGGCGATCAGTTGGTCGAGGCTCATGGTCTCGGGGGTGGCCACGGCCGCCTCCGGCGCGCCGCGGCTGGCCGGGTCGTAGGCGGCCATACGGCCGAGCTCGAAGGCCTGCAGGTTGGCCTCGGTCTCCACCCCGTTCAGCCGGATGGCCCGGTAGAGGGCGCGGCTGGAGACCGGGATCACCCCCTTCTGCCAGGCGAAGCCCAGCATGATCATGTTGCCGAAGATGGCGTCGCCGAGCCTGGTCTCGGCGAGCATCTGGGCCGGGCAGGCGTCGAAGCTCTTGGTGGCGGCGGCGATCCGCCGGGCGAAGGCGGCCGCGTCGTAGCGGATGTCGCGGTCGGTGACGAAGTCGGCGGTGGGGGCGATGTCGGCGTCGCCCACCGCCACGGTGCGGTCCTTGGCGTAGAGCGCCAGGGCGTCGGCCCCGGCGGCCACCATCATGTCGCAGGCGATCAGCACGTGGGCGCTGGCGGCCGGCACCCGCCCGCCGATCGGCGTGTCCTCGGTCTCGCCGATGCGCACGTGGGAGAACACCGCCCCGCCCTTCTGGGCCAGGCCCGTCATGTCGACCACGCTGGCCGAGCGGCCGTCCACGTGCGCGGCCATGGCCAGGATCGAGGCGACGGTGGTCACGCCCGTGCCCCCGACGCCGGTGAAGACGATGTTGCGCACGCCCTGCAGCGCCTCGAACTGCGGCAGCGGCGTGGACTCCGCGGTCAACGCCGGCAGCTGGCGGGCGTGCGGGTTCTCCGCCCCCTGCACGGTGACGAACGAGGGGCAGAAGCCGTCCAGGCAGCTGTAGTCCTGGTTGCAGGTCGACTGGTTGATCTTCCGCTTGCGGCCGAACTCGGTGTTCAGCGGCTCGACCGACACGCAGTGGGAGGCGCGCGAACAGTCGCCGCAGCCTTCGCACACCAACGGGTTGATGATCACCCGCTGCTCGGCCTTGGGCATCGCGCCCCGCTTGCGGCGGCGACGCTTCTCGGTGGCGCAAACCTGGTCGTAGAGCAGCACGGTGACGCCGGGCGCGGCGCGCAGCTCGCGCTGGACGCGCATAAGCTCGGAGCGCGGATGCACGGTGACGCCGGGGGCGAGATCCTTCACGTCGTCGTAGCGGCTGGGGTCGTCGGCGACGATCACCGTGCGGGCGACGCCTTCGGCGGCGAGCTGGCGGGTGATCTGGGCGGGCGTGAAGCCGCTCTCGGCCCGTTGGCCGCCGGTCATCGCCACCGCGTCGTTGAACAGCAGCTTGTAGGTGATGTTGCTGCCCGCCGCGACCGAAGCGCGGATGGCGAGCGAGCCGGAGTGGTTGTAGGTGCCGTCGCCGAGGTTGACGAAGACGTGCTTCTCGTCGGTGAACGGGGCCGTGCCGACCCAGGTCAGCCCCTCCCCGCCCATGTGGCTGGTCAGGTCGGTGGCGGGGTCGGCGAAGCTGGCCATGTAGTGGCAGCCGATGCCGGCCAGCGCGCGGCTGCCGTCCGGCAACCGGGTCGAGGTGTTGTGCGGGCAGCCCGAGCAGAAGAACGGCTTGCGCTGCTGCTCGGCCGCCAGGGTGACGGCGGCGACGCCGGCCGCGCTGACCCGGCTGAGGTAGTCGTTGACCCCGTCCATGTGCGGGCCCGGCGGCAGCCGGTCGGATATGGCCAGCGCGATCTCGGCCACCGACAGCGAACCGATCTGCGCCAGCAATGGGTGGCCGCGCTCGTCCACCTTGCCGACGATCTTCGGCTTGGCGTGGTCGGGCAGGTCGTAGAGGGCCGCGCGGACCTGTTGCTCCACCAGCGGCCGCTTGTGCTCGATGACCATCAGGGTCTCGAGCCCGGCGGCGAAGGCGCGCACGCCGGTCGGCTCCAGCGGCCAGGGCATGCCGACCTTGTAGATGGAAAGGCCCAGGTCCGCGGCCTGGCGCAGGGACAGGCCCATGGCCGAGAGCGCCTCCAGCACGTCCTTGTAGGCCTGGCCGTGACAGACGATGCCCAGCCGCGGCCGGGGCGAGGCGAGCGCCACCCGGTCGATGCGGTTGGCCCGGGCGAAGGCCAGGGCGGCGGGAAGCTTGTGCAGCCGCAGCCGGCGCTCCTTGTCGAGCGGCTGGTCCTTGGTGCGGATGCCGAGGCCGCCCTGGGGAATCGGGAAGTTGGCCGGGGCGACGATGCGGTGGCGCGCGAGCGAGACGTCGATGGTGGCGCCGGAGTCCATGGTGTCGGCCAGGGCGATCAGCCCCACCCACAGACCGGAGAACCGGCTCATCGCGTAGCCGAGCAGGCCGTAGTCCAGCACCTCCTGCACGTCGGCCGGCGAGAGCACCGGGATCTCGGCGTCCTGGAAGGCGAACTCGGACTGCGACGGCAGAGTGGACGACTTGCACATGTGGTCGTCGCCAGCCACGGCCAGCACGCCGCCGCGCGGCCAGGTCCCGGCGAAGTTGGCGTGCTTGAACGCATCGCCCGTGCGGTCGACGCCCGGCGCCTTCCCGTACCACATGCCGAACACCCCGTCGTAGCGCGCGCCGGGGAACAGGTTGGCCTGTTGGCTGCCCCAGACGGCGGTGGCGGCGAGGTCCTCGTTGAGCCCCTCCTTGAACAGGATGTCGTGCGACTTGAGATGCTGCTCGGCCCGATGAGCCTGCTGGTCGAGGCCGCCCAGCGGCGAGCCACGGTAGCCAGAGACGAAGCCGGCGGTGTTCAGCCCCTCGGCCCGGTCGAGCCGCTTGCGGTCGATCAGGATCCGCAGCAGCGCCTGCACGCCGGTGATGAAGACCCGACCCTCGGTGAGCAGAAATTTGTCGTCTAGCGTCACATCGAGGTGCCGCATCGCAAATTCCTTCCTATTGGGGCTCCCTAATTGCTTTGGAAGATCATATAAGAGCGCGGCAATTGCTTACCAAAGGCGTGCCCTCAGGATTGGGTTCCCGGGCAAGAAACACGCTGGCTGGGCTGGGGAGTAGGAGGAAAAACTTGTCTGAGGTGCTTGACGCGGTCGATGCCAAAATTCTCGACCTCATCCAGCATGACGCCGGACTATCCGTCGCCGAGATCGCGGAGCGGGTGGGACTGTCCTCCAGCCCCTGCTGGCGGCGCATCAAGCGGCTCGAGGAAGCCGGGGTAATCCAGCGGCGGGTGACCATCCTGGACCGCGAACGCCTGGGGCTGGGCTTCGAAGTCTACTGCACCGTCAAGCTGTCGCTGCCGACCAAGGACAATCTGGAATTCTTCGAGCAGGCCATCACCCGCCTGCCGGAGGTGGTGCAGTGCGCCACCGTCACCGGCGCCGCCGACTACGAGCTGCGCATCGTCACCCGCGACATGCACTCCTTCGACGACTTTCTGCGCGACAAGATCCTGTCGCTGGGCCTGGTCTCCAACATCGAGAGCCGGATCGTCATTCGTGCGGTCAAGAACACCACCGCCGCCCCGCTCGGGCTGGTCAGCCCCTACGTTAGCCCGCAGTCTTGAGCCCTCGCCTCCCCTGCAGGGGAGTGTTGCGCAAACGTGGGTCGGTGCGGCTTTGGCGTGGTGCGGGCGGGTCGGCGAGCTTTGAGGCTGGTTCCGGCGCGGTTTCTTGGGCGTCTGAGGTGGTTGCGGCCGTGTCGGGACGGA
>JAQVDF010000192.1 GCA_028698405.1 Phenylobacterium sp.
CGCGCAGCTGCAGGCGCAGCAGGGCGGGGCGGTCGAGCCCCATGCGGATCGCCCGCCAGCCTAGCGCGGGGTTGTCCTCGCGCTCGGCCTCCAGATAGGGCAGCACCTTATCGCCGCCGAGATCGAGGGTGCGGAAGGTCACCGGCATGCCGGCGGCCGCGTCCATCACCCGCGCGTACAGCGCCGCCTGGGCCGAGAACCTGGGCAGCTCCTCGGCGACCATGAACTGGAACTCGGTGCGGAACAGGCCGATGCCCTCGGCGCCCGTCTCGCGCAGGATGTCGAGATCGACGTCCAGGCCGGCGTTCATCAGCAGGGTGATCTTGGCGCCGTCGCGGGTGAAGGCCGGGGTGTCGCGCAGCTTGGCGAACTCGGCCCGCCGCTGGGCCCGGACCTCCATCCGCGCGGTGATCCCCCGGCGCACGTCGGGCCGCGGGCGCAGGTAGGCCTCGCCGGTTTCGGCGTCGACGATGACCGTATCGCCCTCGTTCACGCGGTCGCGCAGCCCGGGCAGCCGTCCGACGCAGGGAATGTCCAGCGCGCGTGCGACGATGGCCGCGTGGCTGGCCGCCGAGCCCTCTTCGAGCAGGAGGCCGCGCAGCTTGCCGCGGTCGTACTCCAGGAGGTCGGCGGGGCCGAGGTTGCGGGCGATGAGGATGGCGTTGTCGGGCAGCTCGCGCGGGGCGTGGCCGTCGCCGGCCAAGTGCCGCAGCAGCCGGTCGTTGAGATCCTCCAGGTCGTGCAGCCGCTCGCGCAGGTAGGGGTCGCGCGCCTGGCCGAGCCTGGCGCGATGTTCCGAGCGCACCCGCTCCACCGCCGCCTCGGCGGTCAGGCCGTTGCGCACCGCGTCGACCAGGCTGCGGTTCCAGCCGCGGTCGTGGGCGAACATGCGGTAGGTCTCGAGCACCTCGTAGGAGGCCTCGACCAGGCCGTGCTGGCCCTCCAGCATGTTGTCGATCTGCGCCTGCAGGGCGGCGATGGCTTCGTTCAGCCGCGCCTCCTCGGCGGCGGCGTCATCGGCCAGCAGGTGGGAGGGGGCGACCGGCGGCTCGTGCAGCACCGCCACGCCCAGCGCCAGGCCCTCGGCGAACCTCTGACCCTTCAGCCGCTCGGGCCGGTGGGGCGCGATCTCGACGCCCTTGAGCTCCTCTTCCTTGATCAGCTCGCCGGCGGCGACCATCTCGGCCAGCACCATGGCGATGATCTGCAGGTCCTCGACCTCGTCGTCGGTGTAGATCCGCTCGGTGCGGTTCTGGACGACCAGCGCGCCGATCACCCGGCCGCCACGCAGCAGCGGCACGCCGAGGAAGGCGTGATAGGGGTCTTCGCCGGTCTCCGGGCGATAGGAGAAGGCCGGATGGCTGGGGGCGTCGGCCAAGTTCAGCGGCCGGCCCTGGCGCATGATCTCGCCGATCAGGCCCTCGCCCTGCTTCAGCCGGGTGACGTGGACGGCGCCGACGTCGAGGCCCTCGGTGGCGAACAGCTCCATCTCGCCGCCCGAGCGACGCAGGTAGAGCGAGCAGACCTCAGCGACCATCGAGCGGGCGATGATCCGCACCACCATGTCCAGGCGCGTCTGCGCCGGGCCGCCGCTGGCGAGGGCTTCCCGGATCTGGCGCAGCAGGCTGCGCTGTCCCCTGATGGCGATGCCTTGGATGGGCACTCGGCCGTTTCCTCCTGTCCCTTCCGCTACCTAACAGACGTGCGCAACGGAACGGAGACATCATTCCGCTGCGTGCGTCAGCGCGTCGCCCTGCCGAACTCTAGCACGCCACGTCCGCCCCGGCGCCTGCGAATCAGGCGCTGCCAGCCCGCCTCGCGATCAAGCTTCGCTGCGTTCCGCCGGAAGTAAGGATTCTTGCCAAGGTTGAAAACCCCTGGGTGACACGCGACTTCCTGCCTCCCACCGCTGTGCGGCGGGAGGCAGGACCTCATTCTCACAACCTCACGCTCCTCAGCCGGAGCGCGTTGCCGACCACGCTGACGCTGGAGAGCGCCATCGCGCCGGCGGCGATGGCGGGGGAGAGCAGCCAGCCGAACACCGGGTAGAGCAGGCCCGCGGCGATCGGCACCCCCGCGGCGTTGTAGACGAAGGCGAAGAACAGGTTCTGGCGGATGTTGCGCATCACCGCGCGCGATAGCCGGCGGGCCTTCACGATCCCCTGCAGGTCGCCCTTCAGCAGGGTCACCCCGGCGCTTTCGATGGCCACGTCCGCGCCCGCGCCCATGGCGACGCCGACGTCGGCCGCGGCCAGCGCCGGAGCGTCGTTGACGCCGTCCCCGGCCATGGCCACACGGCGGCCTTCGGCGCGGAACTTCTCGACCACCGCGGCCTTGTCCTGCGGCAGCACCTCGGCCTCCACCTCGTCGATGCCCAGGCGGCGGGCGACCGCCAGGGCGGTGGTGCGGTTGTCGCCGGTCATCATCACCAGCCGCACGCCGTCGGCCTTCAGCGCCTCGATGGCGGCCGGCGTCGTGGCCTTGATCGGGTCGGCGATCGCGAGCACCGCGGCGGCCGTCCCGTCGACGGCTATGAAGATCGCCGTGGCGCCTTCGCCCCGCAGGCCCTCGGCTTCGGCGTCGAGCATCGAGGTGTCGATCCCCAGCTCCTTCAGGAATTTGCCCGAGCCGATGGCCAGCCGGCGGCCGTCCACGAGCCCGACCACGCCCTTGCCGACCGGAGAGTCGAACTCGGCCGGTTCGGACAACTGCATGGCCCGCTCGGCGGCGGCGCGGACGATGGCGTCGGCCAGCGGGTGCTCGCTGGCCCGCTCGAGGCTGGCCGCCAGGCGCAGGGCCTCGGCTTCGTCCATCCCGGCGACCGGGCGGATGGCCGTGAGGGAGGGGCGGCCCTCGGTCAGGGTGCCGGTCTTGTCGATCACCAGGGTGTCGATGGTCTCGAAGCGCTCCAGCGCCTCGGCGTTCTTGATCAGCACTCCGGCCCGGGCGCCGCGGCCGACGCCCACCATGATCGAGATCGGCGTCGCCAGCCCCAGGGCGCAGGGACAGGCGATGATCAGCACCGAGACGGCGGCCACCAGGCCGAAGGTGAAGCGCGGTTCGGGGCCGAACACGCTCCAGGCGACGAAGGCGATCGCCGCCACCGCGATCACCGCCGGCACGAACCAGCCGGAGACCTGGTCGGCCAGCCGCTGGATCGGGGCGCGGCTGCGCTGGGCCTGGGCGACCATCTGGACGATCTGCGAGAGCAGGGTCTCGGCGCCCACCTTCTCGGCCCGTATGACGAAGGAGCCGGTGGTGTTGATCGATCCGCCGACCACCTTGTCGCCGGCCTGCTTGGTGACCGGCATGGACTCGCCCGTGACCATCGACTCGTCGATCGCCACTCGGCCCTCGACGAGCTCGCCGTCCACGGGGACCTTCTCGCCGGGGCGCACGCGCAGCAGGTCGCCGACCGCCACCTGATCGAGGCCCACCTCCTCGTCGCTCCCGTCGGGGCGGACCCGGCGGGCGGTCTTCGGCGCGAGGTCGAGCAGGGCGCGGATGGCGCCCGAGGTCTGCTCGCGGGCCCGCAGTTCGAGCAGCTGGCCCAGCAGCACCAGCACGGTGATGACCGCAGCGGCTTCGAAATAGATCGGGACCGAGCCGTCGTGCCGCCGGAAGGCCTCCGGGAACAGACCGGGGGCCAGCGTCGCCACGACGCTGTAGAGGTAGGAGACCCCCACGCCCATGGCGATCAGGGTGAACATGTTGAGGTTGCGGGTGACCAGCGAGCGGGCCCCGCGCTCGAAGAACGGCCAGCCCGACCACAGCACCACGGGCGTCGCGAAGGCGAGCTGCAGCCAGGCCGAGTTCTGCGCGCCCAGGCGCATGGTCAGGCCGGTCAGATGGCCGCCCATCTCGAGGACGAATACGGGAATGGTCAGGGCGAGGCCGATCCAGAACCTGCGGCCGAAGTCCTTCAGCTCGGGGTTGGGGCCGGTGTCGGCGGTGACCAGCTCGGGCTCCAGCGCCATGCCGCAGATCGGGCAGCTTCCCGGACCCACCTGCCGGATCTCCGGGTGCATGGGGCAGGTGTAGATCGTCCCCGGCGGCGCCTCGGCGGGCTTGGGGCCCTCGCCGTCCAGGAAGGCCGCCGGGTCCGCCTCGAAGCGGTCCTTGCAGCGGGCCGAGCAGAAGTGGAACGCGCGCCCCTGGTGGCGGGCGTGGTGGGCCGTGACGGTCGGATCGACGGTCATGCCGCAGACCGGATCCTTCGCCGTCAGATACTTGTCGGGGTCGGCCAGGAACTTGGCCCGGCAGCCCGCGCCGCAGAAGTGGAAGGTGCGCCTGTCGTGCTCGGCGTGGTGGGGCGTCTTTTCCGGATCGACTGTCATGCCGCAGACGGGATCCAGCACCTTGCCCGCCTCGGCCGGCGTCCGGTTTGCGTGATGGTGGCCGTCGTGGCCGCAGGCGTGGCCCTGGTGGCCGGAGTGGTCGGTCGGCATCGCCGTCTCCGCAGTCTCGGAACATACCCCCGAGGGGCATCGATGCTCGATCACATATACCCCATGGGGGCATATTGCAATTACCCGCTGAGGGTATATGTTCGTGGCCAGGAGGCTCGCTGATGCACCGTGAGAATAAGCCCAAGCTGCTGAACCGCCTGAACCGGATCGAAGGGCAGGTGCGGGGCGTGGCCCGGATGGTCGAGGACGACCGCTACTGCATCGACATCCTGACCCAGATCCAGGCCGTCCGCGCCGCCCTGGCCAAGGTCGAGTCCGAACTCCTGCGCGATCACCTCAACCACTGCATCGTCGGCGCAATGGTCAGCGGCGACGAGGCCGAGCAGCGCAAGAAGGCCGAGGAACTGATCCAGGTGCTGGAACGCGCCCGCTAGGCCGCCTC
>JAQVDF010000193.1 GCA_028698405.1 Phenylobacterium sp.
CTCGGCTGGTGGTCGGCGTCTCCGGCGCCAGCGGCGCCCGGCTGGGCGTGCGCGCGCTGGACGCCTGCCGCGAGCTGGGCGTGGAGAGCCATCTGGTGATGAGCCGCGCCGCAGCCCAGACCCTCGCCGCCGAGACCGGCCTGTCGGTCGGCGAGGTGCAGGCCAAGGCCGCGGTGACCCACAGGTTGGGCGACATCGGCGCCTCCATCGCCTCCGGCTCGTTCCCGACCTTGGGGATGATCGTCGCGCCCTGTTCGGTGCGGACGATGAGCGAGATCGCCAGCGGAGTGACCTCCTCGCTGCTGACCCGAGCCGCTGACGTCACGCTGAAGGAGCGGCGCCCGCTGGTGTTGATGGTGCGCGAGACGCCGCTGCACCTCGGCCACCTGCGCACGCTCGTGCGGCTGGCCGAAATGGGGGCGGTGATCGCCCCGCCGATGCCCGCCTTCTACGCGGGCCTGACCACCATCGAGGCGCTGGTCGACCAGTCGGTCGGCCGGGCGCTGGATCTCTTCGGCCTGTCCTGGTCGCCGGTGCGACGCTGGGGCGAGGACGTCGGGCCGACCAACGGGAGCGCGAACAGTTGAGTCTCTGGGACTGGGCGGTCGCCGCCTACGAGCGGCCGGGCGTCGCCGACGCCTGCCTCGAGCTGCAGGATGCGCACGGCCAGAACACCTGTTTCCTGCTCTGGGCCGCCTGGTCCGGCGCCGCCGATCCCGGCCTGCTCGAGCACGCCGCCGAGACCGCGCAGGTCTGGGAGAACGAGGTGGTGGCGCCGCTGCGCCGGGTGCGCCGCGACCTGAAGTCGCCAACTCCGCCGGTGGCCGACGCCGACCGCGAGACGCTGCGCGAGCAGGTCAAGTCGACCGAGCTGGCGGCCGAAAAGGCGCTGCTGGAGGCGCTGGGCCGTATCCTGCCCGCACGCCGCAGTCCCGACCTCGTTCAGGTCCTGCAGGCCGCCGCCCGGGCCTGGGGCGCCGCCGCGCCGGACGCGGCGCTGGAGCGGCTGGCCCAGGCGCTGACCGCGGCCGAGCTTTACGGCCGCGGGGCCAACGGCCATCATGCGCCGCCCACGCCGGGGAACGACGAGATGCTCGACGAGACCACGGACGAGCCCGAACCCGCGCTCCGGGCCCGCCTCGCCGCCCTCAAACAGGAGCACGCAGACCTCGACGCCGCCGTCCAGGCCATGGCCGCCGTCCCGCTGCCCGACCTGCTGGCCATCGGCCGGCTCAAGCGCAAGAAGCTGCAGCTGAAGGACGAGATCGCCCGTATCGAGGACCTGCTCACCCCCGACATCATCGCGTGAGTTGGCTCCCCAGAGAGGGGAGGAATGATCAGGCCTTCCTGGCGCGCTTCATCGCGTACATGGCCGCGTCGGCCTCGGCGACGACGCCTTCCGGGTCGAGCTCGGCCGAGATGGCGGCCACGCCGAAGGACAGGCGCATCGGGGCCGACCAGTCGCCGAACTCCACGGGCGTTTCGGCGATCGCCGCGACCAGCGTCTCGGCCTTGGCCTTGGCGGTGAAGCGGTCGGCCTGGGCGAGGATGACCGCGAACTCGTCGCCGCCCATGCGGCCGACCACGTCGCTCTCGCGCACGTTGGCGAGAAGCCGCTCGGACACGGTCTGCAGCGCCGTATCGCCGGCGGCGTGCCCGAAGCGGTCGTTGATCTGCTTCAGCCCATCGACGTCGAAGTAGATCAGGCTGGCGGGCGATCCGTAGCGTTCGGCGAAGGTGCGGATGCGCCCGAGCTCGCGCATGAAGGCGCGGCGGTTGAGCAGCGGGGTCAGCGCGTCCCGGTCGGCGAGGCCCTCCACCTCGGCCAGGCGCGCCTTAAGCCGCGCCACCTCCGCCCGCAGGTCCTCGACCTCGGCCAGCAGGGTCTGCAGCGCCTGGCGGACGGGCGGCGTGAGATCGGTTTCCGAAAGCCCCAGGAAGGTCGCCGCGTCGGCCGGCGGCGGAGCCGCCTCGGCGGAGGCGGGTGGGACCAGCAGCACGCGCCGACGGGTCTCCGGCAGAGGATGGTTGCGGGCGCCGCTGATCTTCATGGTGTCCGACGTGGAATCACGCCTCGTCTCGAGACCTCGAGAATCGTATCCGTGATCGGTTGCCGAGGCAAAGCCGGCGCCTATACTCCCCGCCTTTCTCTCCCAGGGGGCCCCATGGCGCCACGCAATACGGACAAGTCCGCGCCGGTCGCCATCATCATGGGCAGCCGCTCCGACTGGCCGATCCTGAAAGGGGCCGCCGAGAGCCTGGAGGCGCTCGGTGTGGAGTACACGGCCAATGTCATCTCGGCCCACCGCACGCCCGACCGCATGTACGAGTTCGCCAAGTCGGCGAAGGCGCGCGGGGTGAAGGTGATCATCGCAGGGGCCGGCGGCGCCGCCCATCTGCCCGGCATGACCGCCTCGCTGACCGACCTGCCGGTGCTCGGCGTGCCGGTCGAATCCAAGGCGCTGAAGGGCATGGACTCGCTGCTCTCCATCGCCCAGATGCCGGCCGGCATCCCGGTGGGCACGCTGGCGATCGGCGAGGCCGGCGCGCGCAACGCCGGCATTCTCGCCGCGAAGATCCTGGCGCTGTCGGACGAGGCGCTGGCCGAGCGGGTCGCCGCCTTCAGCCGCGCGCAGACCGAATCCATTCCCGAAACCGTCGAGGACGCTTGAGCCCGCCCATGACCCCGCTGCAGCCCGGATCGACGATCGGCATCCTGGGCGGGGGGCAACTCGGCCGGATGCTGGCGCTGGCCGCCGCCCGGCTCGGCTTCGACGTCGCCATCCTCACGCCCGAAGAGGATTCGCCCGCCGGCCGTGTCGCCGCCCGCACTCTGGTGGCCGACTACACCGACGAGGCGGCGCTGGCCGAACTGGCGAAGATCTGCGGGGTGGTGACCTACGAGTTCGAGAACGTCCCGGCGGCGGCCGTGAGGAAGCTGACCGCGCTGGGCTGTCCGGTCGCTCCCGGCGAGCGCGCCCTGGCCGTCGCCCAGGACCGGGTGCAGGAAAAGAGCTTCCTGAACAGCGTCGGGGTGCCCACCGTGGCCTTCGCCTCCGCCGAGGACCCGGAGGGGGTGCGCGCGGCGGCGGCCAAGGTCGGCGCTCCGGCGCTGATGAAGACCCGCCGGGAGGGCTACGACGGCAAGGGCCAGCGCTGGGTCGAGCACGTCGCCGACGCGCCCCGGATCTTCGAGGAACTGGGCGGCCGTCCGGTGATCCTGGAGGCCCCCGCCGCATTCGTGCGCGAGCTGTCGGTGATCGCCGCCCGCGGCCGGAACGGCGAGACCGCCGTCTATCCGCTGGCCGAGAACCACCACGAGAGCGGCATCCTGCGCCGCAGCCTGGCCCCCGCCCGCGCGCCCGCCGCCGTCGGCGCCCAGGCCGAGCGGATCGCGGTGCAGATTCTCACCAAGCTCGACTACGTGGGCGTGGTCGGAGTCGAGCTTTTCGAGCTGGAGGACGGCCGGCTGCTGGTGAACGAGATCGCGCCCCGCGTCCACAACACCGGCCACTGGACCCAGGACGGCTGCGAGGTCGACCAGTTCGAGCAGCACATCCGCGCCGTCGCCGGCTGGCCGCTCGGCCCCACCCACCCCATCGCGGAGGTGGATATGCTGAATCTGCTCGGCCCCGAGGCGCACGGCTGGGCTCGGCTGGCCGCCGAGCCGGAAACCCGCATCCACCTATACGGCAAGCGCGAGGCTAAGCCCGGCCGCAAGATGGGGCACGTGAACCGGGTGCGGCCGCTGCCCGGGCGGAGGTAGCCGCCTTGGTCGAGCCGTTGCTGGAACCGACTTCGCGCGAGCGGCTGAGCCCGGTCGCGGCGCTGATGCGCCGGGCGTTCCCGAAGGCCGGCAAGTACTCCGAGGCCTACCTCGACTGGCTCTACTTCCAGAACCCCGCCGGCCCGGCGCTGGCCTTCGACGTGCGCGAGGGCGACCGGATCATCAGCCACGGGGCGGGCGTGCCCCAGCGGCTGATGCTGCACGGCCGCCCCGTGCTCGGCGCGCTGATGCTGAACACCGCCACCGACGCCGACCGGCAGGGGCGGGGGCTGTTCTCCAGGATCGTCAACGCGGTGATCGAGGAGACCGGCCGCCGCGGCGTCGCAGCCCTGACCGGGGTCGCCAACCAGAACTCCGTCGGTCCCTACGTGAATCGGCTGGCCTTTCAGGAGGTGCGGGGGCTGGACGCCTTCGTGGCCCTTGAGCCCGAGCGAGTCGACATGGCGCGGGCGATGGCCGACGCCGACCTGCGCCGCGATTGGGACGATGCGACGCTCGCCTGGCGCCTCGCCAATCCGGAGTCGCCGGCCCGCCTGGTGGCCGCCACCCATGACTCGCTGGTCGTCGAGGCCGCCTCGACCGCCCCGGTGATCCGCGCCCGCGGCGTCATCCCTCGCGCGGGGCTCGAGCCCCCGCCGCTGCCGCGCGGGCGCCTATGGCCGGCGGTGAGCCTGACGCTGGCCCCGGCCGGCACGTCCCGCCGGGGCCTGGCCGTCGACCTTCCCGACCGTCTGCGGCCCTCGCCCCTGCGGCTCATCTACCTGAACACCGCCGATCCGGCCGACCGCCTCGACCCCGACCGGATCCTGTTCAGCTTCCTCGACTTCGACGCGTTCTGACCTTCCCTCCCCATGAACGGGCGGGAGGATTCACCCGTAGCGCGTGCGGCCGAGGGCGCCGGCGATTTCGTGGAGGAGGTCGGAGGGGCGCAGCTTCGCCTTCCACTTCTCGTAGGTCATGACGTTGTCGATGCGGCCGTCGACGAAGGTCATGGCGTCGGCGTGGCCGCCGGCGAGGCGGATGGCCAGCGCCCCGCACAGGATTCCCGAGA
>JAQVDF010000194.1 GCA_028698405.1 Phenylobacterium sp.
GCTCCTCAAGCTGTTCCTGACCCTGCCGGCGCCCAACCGGCCCGGCGCGGCGGCTGAGCTGGCCACCCTCGAGGCCAAGCTGGATTCCATCTACTCGACCGGCAAGTTCGAGCACGGCGGCAAGACCATCACCCTCAACGACGCCGAGGACATCCTGCGCGAGAGCCGGGACCCGGCGGTGACCAAGGCGGTCTGGGAGGGCTGGCACTCCATCTCGCCGGTGATGCGTGACGACTACGCCAAGCTGGTCTCGCTGGCCAACGAGGGCTCCAAGGAGCTGGGCTTCGCCGACACCGGCGCCCTGTGGCGCTCCAACTACGACATGGACCCGGACGCCTTCGCCGCCGAGACCGACCGGCTGTGGAAGCAGGTCGAGCCCTTCTATAAGAACCTGCACTGCTACGTGCGGACCCGGCTGAACGAGAAGTACGGCGACGAGGTGCAGCCGCGCACCGGCCCGATCCGCGCCGACCTCCTGGGCAATATGTGGGCCCAGCAGTGGGGCAACATCTACGACATCGTCGCCCCGAAGGGCGCCGCGCGCGGCTACGACGTCACCGACCTCCTGGTCTCCAAGGGCTACGACCCGGTGCGGATGGTGAAGACCGGCGAGAACTTCTATTCCTCGCTGGGGCTCGCGCCGCTGCCGCAGACCTTCTGGGAGCGGTCGATGATCACCCGGCCGCAGGACCGCGAGGTGGTCTGCCACGCCAGCGCCTGGAACCTCGACGGGCGGGACGACATCCGCATCAAGATGTGCACCAAGGTGAACGCCGAGGATTTCGTCACCGTCCACCACGAACTGGGGCACAACTACTACCAGCGCGCCTACAAGGATCAGCCCTATCTGTTCAAGGGTGGGGCCAACGACGGCTTCCACGAGGCGATCGGCGACTTCGCCGGGCTGTCGGCGCTGACCCCGACCTACCTGCAGCAGATCCAGCTGCTGGATAAGGCCCCCCCGACCGACCAGGACATCGCGTTCCTGCTCGACATGGCGCTCGACAAGATCGCCTTCCTGCCGTTCGGCCTGCTGGTCGACAAGTGGCGCTGGCAGGTGTTCTCCGGCGAGGTCTCGCCCCAGGAGTACAACGACGCCTGGTGGAAGCTGCGCACCCAGTACCAGGGCATCACCCCGCCTGCGCCGCGTCCGGCCGACGCCTTCGACCCGGGCGCCAAGTACCACATCCCGGGGAACACCCCGTACATGCGTTACTTCCTGGCCCACATCTATCAGTTCCAGTTCCACCGCGCGGCCTGCAAGCAGGCGGGCTGGAAGGGGCCGCTGCACCGCTGTTCGGTCTACGACCAGAAGGCGGTGGGCGAGAAGTTCAACGCCATGATGGAGACGGGCCAGTCGCGGCCCTGGCCGGAGGCCCTGGAGGCCTTCACCGGCGAGCGCCGCACCGACGCCAGCGCCGTCGCCGACTACTTCAAGCCTCTGGACGCCTGGCTGACCCAGCAGAACCGCGGCCAGCAGTGCGGCTGGTGAGATAGGGCGTCGCGCGTTCCCTTCCCTGCAGGGGAGGGGACGCCCCTGCCCGGTGACGCGACGTTGGGCCGCCGGCTGTTAACC
This sequence comes from Phenylobacterium sp., assembly GCA_028698405.1. Taxonomy (GTDB): domain Bacteria; phylum Pseudomonadota; class Alphaproteobacteria; order Caulobacterales; family Caulobacteraceae; genus Phenylobacterium. The sequence goes on from JAQVDF010000194.1 coordinate 1,577, forward strand.
CTGCCCGAAACTGAATTGTTCAGCATTGCCGCGCAAACCTTCGGGGGGAGATCCACTCGAGGTAGGGCCAGGCTGTGAAGGTCGAAGTCAGGTCGCAACGGGCGAAGACGCCGCTGCGCGCCGCGATCGGGCGGCTGGCGCGGCTGCGCGGCGACCAGCGCGGCGGCGCCGGCGTGATCTTCGCGCTGGTGGCGGTGTTCGTGCTGATTCCGATGGTGTTCGTCGGCTCCAGCCTGTTCATCGCCCAGGGCCAGCGCGCCAAGCTGCAGGACTCTCTGGATTCGGCGACCCTGTTCGTCGCGCGCTCTCGGATCACCGACGACGCGGAACTGGTGGCGGTGGGCGAACGCGCCCTGAAGGCCAACCTCGAGCTGCTCGGGGGCGAGGAGAAGGCCGAGTTGCTGGAGGCCACGTTCGAACTCGTCGACGACGAGGAGGGCGAACGGGTGGTCGGCCGCGCCAAGGTCCGGCCCTGGGTCCCGGTGGCCTGGTGCAAGGTCCACTCGAACGATCCCTGGTGCTTCACCTCGCGCGCGATCTCGGCGACGACCGAGGTGATCCGGGCGGTCGACAAGATCGAGGTGGCGCTGGTGCTCGACAACACCGGCTCCATGAACAACGAGAACCCGACGCGGATTTCCATCCTGCGCACCGAGGCGGCCGAGCTGGTGGATTCGCTCGCGGCCATCGGCGAGGACGGCGACGTGAAGATTTCGCTGGTGCCGTTCTCCAACACCGTGCGGATCCTCGAGAGCGTCGACCTGACCATGTACAACACCAGCACCATGACGGCGCCGGGCCTGCCGACCTGGATCGACCCCAAGGCGCGCGCGATGGGCGCTCCCGAGTGCGACGAGACCGGCAGCAGCGGCGACAACCTGTTCGAGTGCGCCGCCGACCGCCTGGCGCTGTTGAAAGCCATCGGCGAGAATTGGAAGGGCTGCGTGGAGTCCCGTCTCGAGGACTGGGACATCTCCGAGACCGGCGCCACCGGCGACTGGAAGTCGCGGGTCGTGCCCTACTTCTGGCCGGATCACTCGGACTCCGGAACCACCGGCTCGGTCAACAACTACCTCAAGGACGTCGACAAGAAAGCCAATACGAAGGCGAAGTACCTGACCGAGCAGAAGCGGGTGTCCAAGTACACCAGCGGCAACTGGCACTCGAACCGGAAGGGCAAGACCTTCTCGCTCGGATCGGGCTACGGCGGACCCTACTACTACGGCCCCAACGCCGGCTGCGAGCTGCAGCCGCTCATCCGCCTGACCACCGACACCGGCTCGGTGAAGACGGCGATCGGCAAGATGAACGCCATCGGCCAGACCCACATCCCGATCGGCCTGGTCTGGGGCTGGCACAGCCTGTCGCCCTCCGGCGTCGGCCCGTTCGGCGACGGCGCCGACTACGACCGCCAGGACACCAAGAAGTTCATCATCCTGATGACCGACGGCGACAACACCAGCATGAACGCGAGCCCGTCGGGCGCGGCGAACACCTACAACGGCAGCTTCTACGGCGGCTACGGCTTCAGCTGGCAGAAAATCCTCGCGGGGCTCGACACCACCAACACGAACACCCGCCAGCAGATCATCGACAACCGGCTGACCGCGCTCTGCGAGGAGATCAAGAAGAAGGGCGTGATCATCTACACGATCGGCGTCGTCGCTTCGAAGAACTCGCAGCAGAAGCTGTCGGCCTGCGCCTCCAAGCTGCGCGGCCAGACCCTCTACTACGACGTCTCGAAGACCGCCGACCTCGGCCCGGTCTTCCAGAAGATCGCCAGCCAGATCAGCCAGATGCGCATCGCCCACTGACGGGCTGATGGCTCAGGCCCGGGCCGCCTCCGGGGCTTCGGGCGCCTCGCGCCCCTCCCACGCCTGCTGCACGCAGGCGAGCAGGGCCGCGGCCGAGACCGGCTTGGTCACGTGGCCGTCGGCGCCGGCCTCGGTGGAGGCGATGGCGTGCTCGGGCATGGCGTTGGCGGTGAGCGTGTAGATCGGCGTGCGTCCGCGGCCGGCCTCGCGCTCGGCCCCGCGGATCGCCCGGATCGCCGACAGCCCGTCCATCACCGGCATCTGCATGTCCATCAGCACCAGGTCGAAGCGCTCGGCCAGGGCGGCCTCGACCGCCTCGGCGCCGTTCTCCACACAGGTCAGCGTTACGCCGGCGGCCTCCAGGATGAGCTGGACGACGCGGCGGTTGGTGGGGTGGTCCTCGGCCAGCAGCACGCGCATGCCGTCCAGCGCCCGTCCGGACGGCGCAGCCTCCACGGGCGCGCCGTCGCCGGCCCGGCAGCGGGCGAGCGGCAGCCGGAGCGTGAAGATGGCGCCCTTGCCCGGCTCGGCCGCCGCCTCCAGCGTCCCGCCCATGGCCTCGACCAGCGAGCGCGAGATGGCCAGGCCCAGCCCCGTGCCGCCATACTTGCGGGTGATCGAGCCGTCCGCCTGCTGGAAACGGGTGAACAGCCGCGCGGCGGTCTCCTCGTCGAAGCCGATGCCGGTGTCGGAGACCTCGAAGACCACCTGGCCGTCGGCCTCGCGAACCTCCAGCCCGACGTGACCCTCGGCGGTGAACTTCACCGCATTGCCCAGCAGGTTGCAGAGGATCTGCCGCAGCCGGGTGGCGTCGCCCTGGCGCCAGCCGCGCCCCTCGGGTGGGAGGCTCTTGCGGAACGCCAGCCCCTTGGCCTTGGCGGGGGCCTCGAACAGCGCCGCGCAGGCGTCGACCGCTGCGGCCAGGTCGAACGGTTCGGACTTCAGCTCCAGCCGTCCGGCCTCGATCCGCGCCAGATCCAGGATGTCGCTGAGCAGCGCCTCCAGGGTCCTCGCCGAGCTTTCGATGATGCCGACCATCTCTTCCTGGCGGGGCGACAGCGGCGTGGCGGCCAGGGCGCCGGCGACGCCCAGCACCCCGTTCAGGGGGGTGCGGATCTCGTGGCTCATGTTGGCCAGGAACTCGCTCTTGGCCTTGTTGGCGGCCTCGGCGGCCTCCTTGGCCTTCACCAGCTCCAGCTCGGCGCGCTTCTGCTTGTCGATGTTGCGGATGACGCCGACCGTGCGCACCACCCGCCCGCGCTCGTCCTTGATCGCCTCGACGGCGGAATAGACCCACTGGTGCGGCCCGTCCGGCTGCAACAGCTTGTAGATCTGCCGGAACGGCTCGCCGTAACGCACGTGCCGCCCCCAGGCGGCCATGGCCGCCTCGCGGTGTTGGGGAGGCACCGTGCGCCAGATGTCGTGCGAGAGGACC
>JAQVDF010000195.1 GCA_028698405.1 Phenylobacterium sp.
GGACGGTCTGGGGAGAAGGTGACCGGCCCGGCCTCTGGTAGTCGGGGGGGCGTCGCCGGGCCGGTCTTGCCCGCCGCGATGCGAGACCGCGTGCAGGCTTGTCGGAGAATGCGGCAGGGGCAGGGTTGTTCCCGGCCGCCCTACATAGCGCGGACTTCGCGGGCCGCTTCGCCGCCGGCCGGCCGCCTGGCCTCCGGACGGCCCTGGGCCGGCGGATGCTCGACCTCCGCGGCAATCGCCCGCCACACCTGGCGAATGTCGCGCGGCAGGGAATCCTGGACCTTGGAGATCTGGCCTTCCGGGATGTGCCGGGACAGCACCCGGAACACCGTGCGGACGGCGAGGTCCGGATCCACCGGCCGGGTGTCGCGCAGCCATTCGCCGACCTCGTCGCAGAACTCCTCGTAGTTGCGGCAGGCGGTGGGCTGACGGGCGGGCTGGAACTGGTCGTAGTAGACGCCGCGGATCAGCAGGGGCAGCTGCGAGCCCAGGTGGGCGGCCAGGTCGACGGGCGTGCGGTCGCGCAGCTTGTGCAGGACGGTGGACAGCACCTTCCAAGCCACCTTCCGGTTGGGCCCGATGGCGGCCATCACCTCGTCGAGCCAGATGTGGGTCGTTTGCAGGGTCTTGTCGAAGACGTCCAGGCCGTTGGCGCTCATGGCATCCTCCGAAATCGCGAGGCTTCGGGACTATCTGGACAACCCGGCGCCGCGGACCCGCGTTCCGCCACGTAAATTATCCGCGGCATGGCGCCGCGAGCGGCTTGTCTGACATTGTTCGGGAGCCGAATGTGACGCGACGATCCCGGTCGGGGGACGCGCAGAACAACAACAACAACGCCGGCGCGGTTGCGCACGGGGAATCGTTAGGGTGGTGACGTGACGGCTCAGGCGCGACCGGACGACGACGTCCGGATTCCGTTCAAGACAAAGTTCTCCTTCGGCCTGGGCACCAGCGCCGAGTACATCGTCCTGCTCGGCATGGGCAGCTACGCCATGCTGTTCTACAATCAGGTGCTCGGCCTGCCGGCCACCCTGGCCGGCGCGGCGGTGTCGCTCAGCCTGATCCTGGACGGCTTCGCGGACCCGATCATGGGCTCGCTGTCGGACCGCACCCGCTCGCGGCTCGGCCGGCGCCACCCCTACATGTACGCCGCCCCGTTGCCGATCGCATTGTCGCTGGTCGCCATCTTCAACCCGCCGCAGGGGCTGGAGCACCTGTGGCTGTTCGCCTGGTTCTTCACCTTCGTGGTGACGCTGCGGGTGTTCATGGCAGCCTACCACACCCCGCACCTGGCGCTCGGTGGCGAGCTGTCGCCCGACTACACCGAGCGCACCCGGATCATGAGCTACAACACCGTGATGGGCAGCGTGGCCAGCATGGTCATGGCCTTCGTCGCGCTCAGCATCTTCTTCCGGGCGACGCCGGAATATCCGCGGGGGCTGCTCAACCCCGACGCCTACCCGCCGTTTGCGGCCTTCTCGGCCGGCATCGCGCTGGCCCTGCTGCTGGCCTCGGCCTGGTTCACCCGCGACCGCATCCCGAGCCTGCCGCAGCCGCCGGCCAACCTGCCCAAATTCAGCCCGTTCGAGTTCCTCAAGGACCTCGGCAAGGCGATCACCAACCGCAACTACGCCTGGCTGCTGGTCGCCTATTTCTTCCTGTCGCTGACGCTGGGTCTGCGGGCCGGCCTCAGCCTCTACGTCAACACCTTCTTCTGGGAGCTGACCTCCGAACACCTGCGCTGGTTCGTGCTGGGCGCGCTGGGCGGGGCGATCTTCGGCGGGGCGCTGGTCACCCGGCTGCACCAGAAGCTCGACAAGCGCAGCACCATCGTCATCGGTTGCCTCGGCCTAGCGGGCATCCCGGCGCTGCCCATCGCGCTGCGGTTCCTCGGCCTGATGCCGCCGAACGCCACGGTCCAGCTGGTCGTGGCGCTGCTCACCTTCTCGCTGGTCACGGCGACCTTCACGGCCATCATCCAGATCAGCGTCATGTCGGTGCTGGCCGACATCGCCGACGAGAACGAGCTGAAGCACGGTCACCGGCAGGAGGGGGTGCTCTATTCGACCCGCGCCCTGTTCGCGAAGATCGACATGGCGCTGGGCCAGTTTCTGGCCGGGGTGGCGCTGGACCTGATCGCCTTCCCGCCCAAGGCGGTCCCCGGCCAGGTGCCGGACGATGTGCTGTTCAAGCTGGCGATGATCGAGGGGCCCGCGGGGGCGGTGCCGGGGCTCCTGGCCGCCTTCTTCTACGCCCGATACCGCATCACCCGCGCACGCCACGCCGAGATCCGCGCCGAGCTCGAGGCGCGGCGGGGCCGCATGGGTGCGGCGCCTGCCGGGGCGCCGGTAGGCGCGGGAGTCGCCGCCCCGGCCGCGCCTGCCGAGTAGGCTAGCGGACGGCCGTCCAGGGCCGGCTGAGCAGCATCGCGCAGTTGATCAGCCCGACCAGGGAGTAGGTCTGGGGATAGTTCCCCCACAGCTCGCCGTCCTCGAAGGAGATGTCCTCCGAGAGCAGGCCGGCGGACGTGCGCCGGTTGAGCATCTCCTCGAACAGCGCGCGCGCCTCCTCGGTGCGGCCGTCCAGGTGCAGGGCCGCGATCAGCCAGAAGGTGCAGATGTTGAAGGCGCTCTGCGGCTCGCCGAAGTCGTCCGGGTTGGCGTAGCGCAGCATGTAGGAACCGCGGCGCAAGCCCTTCTCCACCGCCTCCACCGTGGCCGCCATCCTGGGATCGTCCGGCGGAACGAAGCGCAGGTCGATGAGCTGCAGCAGGCTCGCGTCCAGCTCGTCGCCGTCGAAGGTCGCGGCGAAGCGGCCGAGCTTCGCGTTCCAGGCCCGCGCCTCGATGGTCGCGCGCATCTCCGCCGCCCGTTCCCGCCAGTAGTCGGCCCGGTCGCTCAGCCCCAGCTTGTCGGCGGCGTTGGCCAGCCGGTCGGCGGCGGCCCAGCACATTACCGAGGAATAGGTGTGCACCGCCTCGCGGCCGCGGAACTCCCACAGGCTCGCGTCCGGCTTGTCGTGCAGCTCGTAGGCCCGCTGGGCGATCGGCTCGAGCGCGCGGAAGTCGTCCAGGGTCGCGGGCCTCAGCAGCCGTTCGTCGAAGAAGGCCTGGGTCGTCGACAGGATGATCTGGCCGTAGACGTCGTGCTGCAGGTGCTCGTGCGCCTGGTTGCCGACCCGCACCGGCCCCATGCCGCGATAGCCGGGCAGGTGGGGGGCGATCCACTCGGTCAGCGACGGCTCGAGGCCCACGCCGTAGACCGGTTGCACATGGCCGCCCTTGGCCGAGTCCACCAGGTTGCGCAGGTAGACCAGGTAGTTCTCCAGTATGTCCACCGCGCCCAGCCGGTTCAGCGCCTGGACCACGTAGTAGGCGTCGCGGAGCCAGCAATAGCGGTAGTCCCAGTTGCGACCGCTCTCGGCGTGCTCGGGCAGCGAAGTGGTCAGGGCCGCGACGATCGCCCCGGTCTCTTCGTAGGTGCACAGCTTCAGGGTGATCGCCGCGCGGATCACCACGTCCTGCCAGTCGAGCGGGACCGACAGGGTGCGCACCCAGCGTCGCCAGTAGTCGGTGGTCTCCTTCAGCATCTGGGCGGCGGCGGTGGAGACGTCGCCCTCGAAGCTCTCGTCCGGGCCCAGGAACAGCGTCAGCGGCTCCTCCAGACGGAAGATCCGCTCGTGTTCGATGTGCGAGACCGGTGCGTCGGTGGTCAGCCGCATGGTGGTGTCCCCGCCGACGTAGCGGATGTGGTTGGAGCCCCGCGTCGTCTCCACCTTCCGCTCGCCCCAGTTGGCCATCGGCCGCAGCCGCACGCGGACCCGCGGCGTGCCGACCACCGGCCGCACCAGCCGCACGAAGGACAGCGGCCGGTAGATGCGTCCCGAACGGAAGTAGCGGGGGCAGAAGTCGATGATCTCCACCACCGCCCCGTTGGCGTCCTCGATCTCGGTGGAGAGGATGGGCGTGTTGCGCAGGTAGGACTGGCGGACGAGCTGGGCGCCTTCCACGACGATGTCCCACAGCCCGTGCGCGTCCTCGTCGGCCGGGTCGGAGTCGCACAGCAGGGCGCAGAACACAGGATCGCCGTCGACCCGGGGCGCGCAGCTCCACACGAAGCGGCCCGAACGGTCGATCAGGGCGCTGGCCATGCAGTTGCCGATCGGGAACAGGTCGAGGCTCTGGGCCATCAAGCGCACACCCAAGTCTAGAGGATCAAGGCCGCCCCGGCCTGTCGTCCGCGAGTTGGCCGCTGAACGCAAGGGGGGGCGGGTTCGATCCGGATTGCATGCTATCGCAGGGCCGTTCAATAGAGCCCCGCGCCAATTGGGAGGGCCGCATGATCCGCGCTCGCAGGGCACGCATCGTCGCCACCTTGGGACCGGCTAGCCGAGACCCGGCCAGGGTCGTGCAGCTGGCCAAGGCCGGCGCAGACGTGTTCCGCGTCAACTTCAGCCATGGCACGCACGAGGAGCACGCCAGGACCATCGCGGCGGTGCGCGCCGCCGAGGCCAAGGTCGGCCGTCCCTTGGGGGTGCTCGCCGACCTGCAGGGACCCAAGCTCAGACTGGGCGCCTTCGCGGGCGGCGCTGTGGCGCTGAGGCCCGGCCAGCGATTCCGTCTCGACCTTTCCGCCGAGCCCGGCGATGCGACCCGGGTGGGGGCGCCGCACAAGGAGGTGTTCGCCGCACTGAAGCCGGGGGCGGTGATCCTTCTGGACGACGGCAAGGTGAGGCTGAAGGTGCTGGAGCACGGCCCCGACTACGCCGAGACCCGGGTGGTCGCCGGTCACGGCCTGTCGGACAAGAAGGGCCTCAACC
>JAQVDF010000196.1 GCA_028698405.1 Phenylobacterium sp.
GACAGATCATCGGGGTGATCGACGAAATCGCCTTCCAGACCAACCTCCTGGCGCTGAACGCCGGGGTGGAGGCGGCTCGGGCGGGCGAAGCCGGCCGGGGCTTCGCGGTCGTCGCCTCGGAGGTCCGCGCGCTCGCCCAGCGCTCGGCGGAGGCCGCCAAGGAGATCAAGGCGCTGATCAACAGCTTGGCCGCGCAGGTCGGGACCGGGGTGGAGCTGGTCTCGCGCAGCGGCGAGGTGCTGGAGCAGATCGTCACCCGCATCGGCGAGATCCACGAGCTGGTCACCGGCATCGCCGCCGCGGCCGAGCAGCAGGCCTCCGGCGTGCAGGAGGTGAACCTCGCCATCCAGCAGATGGACGGCGTCACCCAGCAGAACGCCGCCATGGTCGAGGAGAGCACCGCCGCCAGCCGCGCCATGGCCCAGGACACCGACCAGCTCGCCCGCATCGTCGCGAGGTTCCGCATCGAGGACCGCGCCGGCCGGCCGCAGCTGGAGGTGGTCGCCGCCTGATCCCGACCCCGCCCGTCCCGGCGGAGGCCGGGACGGGCGGTGGACTTACATCACCCCCGCGCGCACCAGGTCGTGGACCTGCAGCAGGCCCACCGGGCGGCCGTTCTCGACCACGAACAGCACGGTGACCGCCGGCGGCGGGTCGCTCATCAGGGCGAGGGCCTCGGAGGCCAGCATGGTGGTCGGGACGATCTTGCGGGGACCGCGGGTCATTACGCCCTCGACGCTGGCCGAGAGCAGGCCGTCAACGTGGCGGCGGATGTCGCCGTCGCTGATCACGCCCGACAGCTTGCCTTCGACGTCGACGACCCCGATCACCCCCCAGTTCTTGGCGCTCATCACCGTCAGCGCCTCGGTCATCGGCGTGCCCTCGGCGACCAGCGGCAACTCCTCGGCCTCGTGCATCAGGTCGCCCACCGTCTTCAGCATCGCGCCGAGCTTTCCGCCGGGGTGGAAGACGTGGAAGTCGCTTGCCTTGAAGCCCCGTCGCTCCAGCAGGGCCACGGCCAGGGCGTCGCCGAGGGCGATCTGCAGGGTGGTGGAGGTGGTGGGCGCCGACAGCTCGGCCGTCGCCTCGGCCGCGTCGACCAGCTGCAACACTACGTCGGCCGCCTTGCCGAGCGCGCTGTCCGCCCGTCCGGTCAGGGCGATCAGCGGTATGCCGAAGCGCTTGGCGTAGGCCAGCACATCGGCCAGCTCGCGGTTCTCGCCGGACTTCGACAGGCACAGGATGACGTCGTCGGCGCCGATCATGCCGAGGTCGCCGTGGCTCGCCTCGGCGGCGTGGACGAACATCGCCGGGGTGCCGGTGGAGGCGAAGGTGGCGGCGATCTTGCGCGCCACGTGGCCCGACTTGCCGATGCCGGTGCAGATGATCCGGCCCTTGGCGGCGAACAGGGTGTCGACGGCCGTCGCGAAAGCCGCGTCCAGCGCCTCGGCCTGGGCGCTCAGGGCGCGGGCCTCGTCGCCCAGCACCCGCCGGCCGACGGAGATGGCGTCGAACCCGCTCATTCGGTGGGCGCCACGGCCTGGGCCTGCAGGTCGGCGATCGCCTGGCGGGCGCGCTCGGCCTCGGCCATCGCCGCCTCGTGCTGCCGGCGCAGCGCCGCCTGGATCTCCGGACGCTGCTGGTAGGGGGTCTCGCCGAACGGGCCCGGCGAGCGGGCGCCCAGGCCTTGCGGCCAGACCATGGCCAGGGCGATCAGCCCCGCGGCCACCAGCCCGAGGGCGGGGAAGAACAGGCGGTCGAACATGGGCAGGATATAGCCGCTCCGGCTGCGTCGCACCAAGCCGGGCCTTGACCCGTCCCGCGCCGGGCCCTAGGCCGCGAGGCCTGAAATATGCGCGGAGGTCACCAAGCCTTGCCCACCCTCGTCCTGCTTCGTCACGGCCAGAGCCAGTGGAACCTGGAAGACCGCTTCACCGGTTGGGTCGACGTCGACCTGACCCCCGAGGGCGAGGCCCAGGCGACCAAGGGCGGCGAGCTGATCAAGGCGGCCGGCATCCGTATCGACCGGGCCTACACCTCGGTGCTGACCCGGGCGATCCGCACCCTGTGGCTGGCGCTTCAAAAGGCGGGCCAGGTGTTCGTACCGGTGACCAAGGACTGGCGGCTCAACGAGCGTCACTACGGCGGCCTGACCGGCCTCAACAAGACCGAGACGGCGCAGAAGCACGGGGCGGAGCAGGTGAAGATCTGGCGCCGCTCTTACGACGTGCCGCCTCCGCCGCTGGCCCCCGGCGGCGAGTTCGACTTCGCCAAGGACCGTCGCTACGCCGGCGCCACCCTGCCGCAGACCGAGAGCCTGAAGACCACCCTGGATCGGGTGAAGCCCTACTGGGACGCCGAGATCGTTCCGCACCTGAAGGCCGGCGAGAACCTGCTGGTCGCGGCCCACGGCAACTCGCTGCGGGCCATCGTCAAGCTGCTGTTCGAAGTGTCGGACCAGGACATCGTCGGCGTCGAGATCCCCACCGGCAACCCGCTGGTGATCGAGCTGGACGAGAACCTGAAGCCCCGCTCGGCGCGCTACCTCGACGAAGAACGCGCCCAGCCGCTGCCGAAGGCGGCGTGAGCGACGCCGACGAGGCTCACATGCGGCGCGCCATCGCCTTGGCGCGCGCCGCGCTCGGCACGACCGGCCAGAACCCGGCCGTCGGCTGCGTCATCGTCAAGGACGGCGAGGTGATCGCCGAAGCCGCGACCGCGGCGGGCGGACGGCCCCACGCCGAGGAGCAGGCGCTGGAAGCGGCGGGCGAGCGGGCCCGTGGCGCCACGGCCTACGTGACCCTGGAGCCCTGCGGGGAACGCTCGTCCGGCGCGCCGTCGTGCGGCGCCAGGCTGGCGCAGGCCGGCGTGTCCCGGGTGGTGGTGGCGTGCGAGGACGCCTCGGCCTTCGCTTCGGGCCAGGGCGCCGAGCAACTGACCGCGGCGGGTGTTGTGGTGGAGATCGGGCTTCTGTCCGCCGAGGCCGCCACTCTCTACGAGAGCTACGCGCCGCGGGCCTCGAAGTCCTGAGAAGGCGAGGGGGCGGGGCTCCCCCCAGAGAGGCCCCGCCCCCGATGGACCGGCTCAGCGGGCGGCGAGCTGCTCGCTGCGCGCCTTGGCGAGCTCGGTCTTCTGCCAATCGGCCAGCGCGGCCTTGAAGGCCTTGTTCGCGCAGGCGGTGTTCAGCTGCAGCTCCAGCGGCGACGGGCCGTCGGCGGGATGGCGGGTGCAGACGGCCTTCGCCGCGGCGCGCAGTTCGGCCTGCACGGCCTCGGCCGACTTGCCGGCGACGTTGACGCGAATCTCCTGGGCCTGCGCGGGCAGCGCGGCGGCGGCGAGGAGGAGGGCGGAGAGGGTGACGGACTTGATCATAATTGGAGTTCCCAACTGCTGTTGAAACTCCTCCCTACAAAGACGCTTCTAGGTGCGGATCGAGCGTCTGCGTTCTCAATATCCGGAATTGGTGACGTATCTATGCAGCCGTGCGTCGCCAAATTCGAAAATCCTTAGGTGACGCATTTCGCGTCATCTTTGCGCAGCTCGAGATCAATCGACAATCGTTCTGACAAAGCCGACGAATACCAACGTCGGAGACTGACTCCGCCGCCAAATCAGGCGCGCGCGTCAAAAGTGCGACCACCTCGCAGAACGCCGCTTTGCGAACCGGGGACGTGGCGTGCCAAGCTCCCCGCGCCGGGGCCCGCCAAGAGGCCCGTCCCAAGGGGGGAGATCGCCCATGACCGTCACCGCCGCCGCGCCCGGCCAGGCTTCGCCGAGCTACCGCTACCTGGTCGTGACCATCCTGATGGTGGTCTACACCTTCAACTTCCTGGATCGGCAGATCCTGTCGATCCTGGCCGAGCCGATCCGCCAGGACCTGCACCTGTCCGACACCCAGCTCGGCGTGCTGACGGGGCTGGCCTTCGCCATCTTCTACACAGGCTTCGGCATCCCGGTGGCCTGGCTGGCGGACCGCGCCAACCGGGTGCGGATCATCGCTGCGGCCTGCGCCATCTGGAGCCTGTTCTCCGCGGCCTGCGGCCTGGCCGGCAACTTCGTCCAGCTGCTGCTCTGCCGGATCGGCGTGGGCGTGGGCGAGGCGGGGGGCTCGCCGCCGTCCTACTCGCTGATTTCCGACTACTTCCCGCCGCAGGACCGCGGGAAGGGACTGGCGATCTATTCGCTGGGGGTGCCGTTCGGCTCGATGGTCGGCTCGGCGGCCGGCGGCTGGATCGCCGCCAACTACGGCTGGCGCACGGCCTTCTACGCCGTCGGCCTGCCGGGCGTCCTGCTGGCGCTGATCCTCCTGATCGTCGTTCGCGAACCCAAGCGCGGGGTGCTCGACATCCCCGCCGACGGCCAGGGCGAGCACGAGCCGACCCCGCCGCTGGCCGAAGCCGTGGCCCGCTTCTTCCGCAACCGCACCCTGACGATCACAGCCTTCTCCAGCGGGCTGTCGGCGTTCGTCGGTTACGCGGTGCTGACCTGGGCGCCGCCGTTTCTGATCCGGGTGAAGGGCATGGGTCTGGAGGAAGTCGCCCTCTACTACAGCCTGGTGCTGGGCATCACCGGCGCCATCGGAACCTTCGGGGCCGGCTGGCTGGTCGACCGGCTGAGCCGGGCGGACCCGCGCTGGTACGCCTTCGTGCCGGCCCTGGCCTTCGCCGTCTCCATTCCCTGCTTCATCGGCTTCCTGATGGCGCCCAGCTGGCCGCTTGCCTTGCTCTGCTTCGCCGGGCCGGCCCTTCTCAACAACATGTACCTCGCCCCCGCGCTGGCGGTGGTGCAGAACGCCGC
>JAQVDF010000197.1 GCA_028698405.1 Phenylobacterium sp.
CGGCGAGGATCACCTCCTCCACCACCCGGTCCTCGGGGATGCCGCGGGCCCGGGCCTGGTCGCCGATCTGGGCCTCGACCAGTGGGGTCTTCACATAGCCCGGGCAGATGGCGTTGCAGGTCACCCCGGAGCGGGCCAACTCCAGGGCCACCGACTTGGTGAAGCCGACGATCCCGTGCTTGGCCGCCACGTAGGCCGACTTGAACGGCGAGGCGACGAGGCCGTGCGCCGAGGCCAGGTTGACGATCCGCCCGCGCCCCTGGGCCTTCATCACCGGGACCGCCGCGCGGGTGGCGTAGAAGGCCGAGGAGAGGTTGATGGCGATGATCGCCTCCCACTTTTCCGGCGGGAATTCGTCGACGGGGGCCACGTGCTGGATTCCGGCGTTGTTGACCAGGATGTCGAGCCGGCCGAACTCGCGCCGGGCGGCGTCCACCAGGTCGGCGATCTCGTCGGGCCGGGTCATGTCGGCGCCGTGATAGACGACCTTCACGCCGGTGCGGGCCTCGAGGGCCCGGCGGTCGTGCTCGATCTGCGCCGGATCGCCCAGGCCGTTGACGATCACGTCGACGCCCTGTTCGGCGAGCGCGGCGGCCATCGCCTGGCCGATGCCGCTGGTCGAGCCGGTGACGATCGCGGCCTGTCCCTTGAGGCCGTAGTCCATGCTCAGCTCTCCTTCGCCGCGCCTGCGGGCGGCGGCTGCGGGCGGACGAAGGTCCACTCCGCCTCACTGGAAAGTTCCTCGCTGAACCGGTAGCCGGCCACGTCGAACCCCTTCAGCTTCGCCGCCTTGTCGATGCGGTGGTCGATCGCCCAGCGCGCGGCCATCCCCCGCGCCCGTTTTGCATAGAAGCTGACCACCTTGGCCTCGCCGTCCTTCTCCTCCAGGAAGCGGAGGCTGACCACCGGCGTCTCCAGCGCATCCAGGTCGACGGCGGCGAAGTATTCCTGGCTGGCGAGGTTCACGAGAGTGCGGTCCTTGTGACCACGGGAGGCCTCGTTGAGCGCCCTGGCGATGCGATCGCCCCAGAACCTGTAGAGGTTCGGGCCACGCCTGGTCTTGAGCCGCGTGCCCATCTCCAGGCGGTAGGGCTGGATGGCGTCGAGCGGCCGCAGCACCCCGTAGAGGCCGGAGAGGATCCGCACGCGGTCCTGCGCCCACGCCAGCGCCTTCTTGTCGAGCTCGCGGGCGCGGAGCCCTTGGTAGACGTCGCCGTTGAACGCCAGCGCCGCCTGCAGCCCCTCCTCAGAGGCCGGGTCGAAGACCTGGAAGCGCTCGCGGTTCAGCTCCGCCAGGTCGTCGGACAGCTTCATCAGCCGCTTGAGGTCCGCGGCCCGCAGCCTGGCCGTGACCTCGGCCAGCTCGGCCACATCGTCCATCAGCTCCGGCGCGCTCAGCGGCAGCCGCGCCTGCGGCCGCTCGAAGTTCAACGACTTGGCAGGCGAGAGCACCATCAGCATGGCCGCTCTCTTGGCCCGCGACTCGAAGGAAGGGAAGCCCCCCGGCGTTGTTCCTCTCCTTCGTGGTGAGGGCATGAAGGCGCGAGGGCCTAGAACAGCACGCGGGGGTTCATGATGCGCTTGGGGTCGAGGGCCTGGCGGATGGCGCGCTGGGCGGCGACTTCGGCGGGGGATTTGTAGCGTAGGGCCTCGGCGGTCTTCATGGCGCCCAGACCGTGTTCGGCGCTGATTGAGCCCCCGAGACGGTGAACGATGTCGTGGACGATGCGAGAGCCTTCCTCGCGGCGGGCGGCGTGGGCCGCATCATCGCCTCCGTCCGGCCGCAGCACGTCGTAGTGGATGTTGCCGTCGCCGACGTGGCCGAAGGCGCAGATTCGGCAGCCGGGGGCGAACCGCTGCACCGCCTCCCCCGCCTCGCGCAGGAAGTTGGCGACCTCGGCGACCGGGACGGCGACATCGTGCTTCCAGGTCGCCCCCTCGGACTTCTGGGCCGCCGACTGGTTCTCGCGCAGCGACCAGAAGGCCCCGGCCTGGGCCTCGGTCTGGGCGACGGCGGCGTCCTGCGCCAGCCCGGACTCGAGGGCCCCGGCCAAGAGCCGCTCCATCGCCGACTCCGCCGAACCGGACTCGCCGGCGGCGATCTCGATCAACACGTACCAGGGATGGACGCCCTCCAGCGGGTCGCGCTGGCCGGGGATGTTCTTCAGCGCGAACTCGACGCCGATGCGGCTCATCAGCTCGAAGGCCTCGACCGCCCCGCCGGCCTCCTCCTTGGCGCGGGCCAGCAGCCGGACGGCCGCCTCGGCGCTGGGCAGGCCGGCGATCGCGGTGGCTCGCGAAGTCGTCAGCGGAAAGAGCTTGAGGCTGGCCGCGGTGACCACGCCCAGCGTGCCCTCGGCCCCGATCAGGAGCTGCTTGAGGTCGTAGCCGGTGTTGTCCTTGCGCAGGCGCTTGAGCCCGTTCCAGACCTCGCCGTTGGGCAGCACGGCCTCCAGGCCCAGGACCAGCTGGCGAGCCGTACCGTAGCGCAGCACCTGGGTGCCGCCGGCGTTGGTGGAAACCACGCCGCCGACGGTCGCCGAGCCTTCCGAAGCCAGCCCCAGCGGAAAGCGGCGGCGATGGCGGGCGGCCGCCTCGTGCACAGCGGCCAGGGTCACGCCCGCCTCGGCGACGATCACGTCGTCGAACGGGTCGATGTCGCGGATGGCGGCCAACCGCTCAGTGGAGAGCAGGATCTCGCCCTGCGGAATCTGGCCGCCGACCAGGCCGGTGTTGCCGCCCTGGATGGTGATCGGCACGCCGGCCTCGAAGCAGACGCCGACCACCCCGGCGACGTCGGCGGTGGTTTTCGGCAGCGCCAGGAAGGGGGTCGTCCCCTGCCAACGGTCGCGCCACTCCACCAGCTTGGGGGCCAGCCGGGCCGGGTCCTGGCTCCAGCCGGACTCGCCGAGCACCGCCTTCAGGCGCGAGAGGACGTCGGCGGGCACGGGGGCGGTCATGACGCCAGCATAGCGCCTCGCACCCCCGCGCGGGAGGCTTCCGCCGGCCCCGCGATCACCTATGGTGACGCTGAAGAACCCCAAGGAGAGCAAGCCCATGACCCCGCTCGTCACCACGTCCGACAAGGGCCACGTCCGGACGATCACCCTCAACCGACCGGCCAAGAAGAACGCCCTGTCGCAGGAGCTGGCCTGGGGCGTGGTCGAGGCGGTGGACGAGGCGGCTAAGGACGACAACGTCTGGGTGGTGGCGATCACCGGCTCGGGCGACGCCTTCTGCGCCGGCCTCGACCTCTCCGGCTCGGAGCCCTACTCGCCCTTCCCGCCGATGACCGCCCAGCTCGACGATGTGGGCTGGGTCGGCCACTTCCTGCTGTCGATCCGCAAGCGGTGCGACAAGCCGGTGGTCGGCGGGATCAACGGCGTGGCGGTGGGCGCGGGGCTGGGCCTGGCCATGTCCTGCGACGTGCGACTGATCGCCTCCAGCGCCCGCCTGATGGCGGGCTACACCCGCATCGGCGGCTCGCCCGACGCGGGCCTGACCATCACCCTTCCCCAGGCCATGGGCTACGAGAAGGCGATGCGGTTCATGATGGAGAACCGTACGGTCACCGGGGCCGAGGCCATCGAGTGGGGCATGGCCGGCGAGGTCGTCGAGGACGCCAGGTTCGCCGACCGGCTCGCCGAGTATTGCGAGCAGCTGTGCGAGTGGTCGCCGATCACCATACGCCTTCTGAAGCGCGGCATCGTGAAGTCCTACGAGACCACCGACCTCGAGACGCAGCTCCGCTACGAGGTCTCCAACATCCGCCGCGCGTTCGGCAGCCAGGACGGTCAGGAGGCCCGCCGCGCCTTCCTCGAAAAGCGCAAGCCGGTGTTCCAGGGGCGGTAGGGGCTGGACGACAGGTAGCGCTGCGCGCACCGGTCACCTGCGGTCTTCGGCGACTGGCTGGCCGACGGCCTGCCTGTCGCCTCGCGCCCACGGGCCGGCTGTCGTCCCGCTGTCAGGTCGTTGACGGGGCCATGTCGTGGTCGGCCAATGCGGCGGCGAGGCAGGGTGGGCGCGATCGCCGACACGGGACGATGACATGCTGATCCAGAAACTGCGGCTCCGGCGGGGCTGGTCCCAGGAGCAACTCGCCGAACTCTCCGGCCTCAGCGTGCGCACCATTCAGCGGCTCGAGCGCGGCCAGCCCGGCAGCCTGGAGTCGATGAAGGCCCTGGCGGCGGTCTTCGAAGTCGATCTCGAGCGACTGAAGGAGTCCGCCGTGGACGCGCCCAATCCGAAAGACGTCAGCCCCGAGGAGGCCCTGGCCCTGGCGCACGTGCGCAGGGTGAAGAGCTTCTACATCCACCTTTCGCAGTACCTGATCGTCATCGCCGTGCTGGCGGCGGTGAACGTCGTCTCGCATCCCGGGGTCTGGTGGTTCGTCTGGCCGGCGCTCGGCTGGGGACTGGCGGTGGCCGTCCACGCCGTGTCGGTGTTCGACATCCTGCCGTTCCTGAACGGCGCCTGGGAACGGCGCGAGGTCGAAAAGCGCCTCGGCCGGCGGCTCTAGCCGCTCAGCCGACGAAGCCGGCGGCGCGGCGCAGCCGGTCGTTGATCGCCTCGCCCAAGCCCTCCTCGGGTATCGGCGCGACGGCGATGCCGGAAGGACCCGTCGCGTCGGCCGCGCGCAGCATGGCGAACAGGTTGGCGGCGGCCTCGCGCAGGTCGCCGGCCGGGCTGAGGTTGAACGGTCCGGGAGCGCCCGGACCGAAGCCGAGGAAGGCCTCGCCCGGCCGGGGCGCCTCGGCGCCCAGCCGCACCGGCGCGTTGGGGGCGTAGT
Organism: Phenylobacterium sp.; assembly: GCA_028698405.1. Classification (GTDB taxonomy): domain Bacteria; phylum Pseudomonadota; class Alphaproteobacteria; order Caulobacterales; family Caulobacteraceae; genus Phenylobacterium. The sequence goes on from JAQVDF010000197.1 coordinate 4,790, forward strand.
GGCG
>JAQVDF010000198.1 GCA_028698405.1 Phenylobacterium sp.
GCACCTGCTCGAACAGCTCGGCGCGGGTCTTGATCAGCAGCAGCACCTCCTCCTCGCGCGCCAGTCCGCCCTTCCACACGTACCGCGAGGAGACGGGGGTCATCTGCACGCAGGCCGCCAGCTTCTCGGCCAGCAGGGCGCCGGCGATGTCCTCGGCCTCGGTCTCCGAGCCGGCGGTGGCGAAGATGGTGCAGGCGCCCGGCATCAGCTGCGGTAGTCGCCGTTGATGGCCACGTACTGCTTGGTCAGGTCGCAGGTCCACATGACGCCGCTCGCCCGGCCGACGCCGACATCGACGAACACCTCCAGTTCCTTGCGCTTCATGTAGGCGCTCATCTTGGCCTCGTCGTAGGTGGGCGCGATCAGGCCGTCCTGAGCCGCCCACAGGTCGCCGAAGCGGATGGAGATCTTGTCGCGGTCCACCGGCTCGTCGGCCCGGCCCACGGCCATGACGATGCGGCCCCAGTTGGCGTCCTCGCCGGCGAAGGCGGTCTTGACCAGCGGGCTCTCGCAGATGGTGCGGGCGATCTTGCGGGCGCTGGCCTGGCTCTCGGCCCCGGCGACGGTGACCTTGACGAACTTGGTGGCCCCCTCCCCGTCCCGCACCAGCTGCAGGGCGAGGTCGAGCAGCACCTTCTCCAGCTTCTCGCGGAAGTCGGCCAGCCGCTTGTCGCCGGCCCGGCCGATCCGCGGCGCGCCCGAGGCGCCGGTGGCGAACAGCAGCAGGGTGTCGTTGGTGGAGCGGTCGCCGTCCACCGTCACGGCGTTGAAGGTGGTGCGGGTGTAGAGGGTGACCAGGGCCTGCAGCGCGGCCGGCGAGATGGCCGCATCGGTGACCACGAAGGCCAGCATGGTCGCCATGTCCGGGGCGATCATGCCCGAGCCCTTGCAGATGCCGGCGATGCGCACCGGAACCCCGTCGATGGTCGCCTCGGCGTAGGCCCCCTTGGGGAAGGTGTCGGTGGTCATGATCGCCCGGGCCGCCGCGGCCCAGCCGTCGGGACTCATCCGCTGCTCGACCTCCGGCAGGCGGGTGGAAATCTTCGCGTCGTCCAGCAGCACGCCGATGACGCCGGTGGAGGCCACCATCACGTCCCGCTGGCGGCAGGCGAACCGCTTGGCCGCGGCGGTCGCGACCCGGCGCACGGCGTCGGCGCCCGGCTTGCCGGTGAAGGAGTTGGCGCAGCCCGCGTTGACCACCAGGGCGCGCACGTCCTGGCCCTTGGTGAGGGCGAGCTGGCGCTTGCACCAGTCCACCGGCGCCAAGCCCACCCCGTGGCGGGTGAACACGCCCGCGGCGCTTGCGCCTTCGGGAAAGTGCATGACCATCAGGTCTTCGCGGTCGTGCTTGTAGAAGCCGGCGCGGCCGGTCGCCAGTTCCACCCCGGCCACCGGCGGGATCGTCGGGAAAGGAACGGCCAGCGGCGAGACGGCCAGACCCGGCTTGCCGGCCCCCGTATCCGGGTTGGCCGACGGCTCCTCGTCGAACTGGCGCGAGGCCTTGTCGGCGCGCTTCAGCGCCGCGCGCTTGAGCGCCGAGGTCAGCGGGTCGAGCGCCCGCTCCAGCGCCCCGCCCACGGCCTCCACCGGCTTGGGCGGAGCCGCCTTGGGGCGGGGCGCGGCCTTCGGGGGCTTGACGGGTTTGCGGCTCACTTGCGGACTTCCTCGGACTTGGGGGCCTCGGGGGGCGTCTCGGACGCGGACGGCGCGTCGGCAGGCTCGGGCGCGAGCCCCGGCGCCGCCTGCGACCCCCTCAGCGAATACTCGATCTTGTTCTGCCGCCGGGCCTTTTCGCGCAAGCCCTCGATGAGCTCGCGGATCTCGCCGTAGGTCAGGAAACGGACGATCTGGGGCCTGGCCTCCTGCAGCGGAATGGGCTGCTCGACACGGCGTTCCTCGACACGGACCAGGGCGAACCCGCCTTCGACTGGGAACGGCCCGACCAGGTCGCCAGGCTTGGCCGTCCGCAGCGCCGCCTGGTAGGCCTCGGGCATCACGTCGGTGGTGAAGAAGCCGAGATCCCCGCCGTTGAACCGCGTGGCCTGGTCGGTGGACCGCTCCATCGCCAGGGCCTCGAACGACGCCCCGGAGGCCAGCAGCTTCTTGACCGCCTCGGCCTCGGCGGCGGTGGCGAGGACGATCTGGCGGGCCCGGATCTCCTCGCTGCGCGGCGCCTTGAGCTGCTCGGCGTAGGCCTTCTGCACCGCCTTGTCGTCGACGTTGTCGGAGACCACCCGCTCGACCAGCAGGTCGGCCAGCGCCCGTTCGCGGGCCGCGGCCAGCCGCCGCTTGCCCTCGGGCGTATCGTCAAGGCCCCGCCGCTGGGCCTCGGCCGCCAGCAGCCGCTGGTCGATCACCTGATCCAGCATCCGGCGGAACATCTCGGAGGAGGCGTCGAGCGGCTCGCCCTCGCCGATCAGGCCCTGGGCGACGGCCTCGCGCTTGACGTCGGAGGTCCAGACCGGGCGGCCGTCCACCTTGGCCACCTCGACGTCGCCGGCCAGGGCCGGTCGCTCGGGTCCGCCACGCTCGCCGCAGGCCGCCAGGGCGATCGCCAGACCGGCCGCCAGAGACGCCCGTCGCCAAGCGGTGTAGGACGGGCTCAGCCGCATGATTCCGATCCCCTCGGCGGGCCGAAATCACGGTGCGGCCGCCGCATCCGTCCCTAGCCATTTCGCCCGCGGGATGCAAAGGTTGCGGCCCTCTAGATCCGCACGGCCCAGCTTTTTGGCCCGGCGACCATCGATTTTGAACGGAGGATATTTGCCCATGCGTGAAGCCGTAATCGTTTCCTACGCCCGCACCGGATTGGCCAAGTCGCAGCGCGGCGGCTTCAACATGACGCCGACCGTCTCGATAGCCGCCCATGCGGTGAAGCACGCCGTGGAGCGCGCCGGCGTCGAGAAGGAAGCGGTCGAGGACTGCTACATCGGCAACGTCGCGCACGGCGCCGGCAACCTGGGCCGTCAGACCGCCCTGCTGGCCGGGCTGCCGATCACCACCTCCGGCGCCACCTTGAACCGGTTCTGCTCCTCGGGCCTGAACACCATCGCGATGGCGGCCAACTACATCCGCAACGACGGCGCCAACGTGGTGGCCGCCGGCGGCGTGGAGAGCCTGTCGTTCCCGGGCGGCGGCGGCAGCCGTGAGAACAACGACCCGCGCCTGATGCAGATGTACCCGGCCATCCACATGCCGATGATCGACACCGCCGACATCGTCGCCGAACGCTACAAGATCAGCCGCGAGTACCAGGACCAGTACTCCCTGGAATCGCAGCAGCGCATGGCCGCGGCCCAGCAGGCCGGCAAGTTCAAGGACGAGATCGTCCCGATGGCCACCAAGATGAAGGTGGTCAACAAGGAGACGAAGGAAGAGTCGATCGTCGACTACGTGGTGAACCGCGACGAGTGCAACCGTCCGGACACCACCCTGGAAGGCCTGGCCAAGCTGCAGCCGGTCCGCGGCGAAGGCAAGTTCATCACCGCTGGCAACGCCTCGCAGCTGTCCGACGGCGCCGCCGCCGTGGTGATGATGGAGGCCAAGGAAGCCGAGCGCCGCGGCCTGACCCCGATGGGCGTGTTCAAGGGCTGGGCCGTCGCCGGCTGCGAGCCCGATGAAATGGGCATCGGCCCGGTGTTCGCCATTCCGCGCCTGCTCGAGCGGCACGGCCTGAAGATCGACGACATCGACCTGTGGGAACTGAACGAAGCCTTCGCGAGCCAGTGCCTCTACTGCCGCGACAAGCTCGGCATCGACCCCGCGAAGTACAACGTCAACGGCGGCTCGATCGCCATCGGCCACCCCTACGGGATGACCGGCGCGCGCCTGGCGGGCCACATCCTGCAGGAAGGCAAGCGCCGTGGCGCCAAGAACGTCGTCGTGACCATGTGCATCGGTGGCGGCATGGGCGCCGCCGGCCTGCTCGAAGTGTTCTAATCCCCTCCAGGGATCGGACCATCCGGGGCCGCGCCGTCAGGCGCGGCCCTTTTTCTTCTTGGTCGTGTTCAGCGCGACGGCCGCGCGAAACAGGTCGGCCAGCGCCTGCTCGTCGATCGCCTCGTCCTTGCGGATGTCGATGGCCCGTCTGGTGTTCCCCTCGAGGCTGGCGTTGAACAGCTTCGCAGGATCCTCCAGCGAAGCGCCCTTGGCGAAGGTGAGCTTCACCACCTCCTTGTAGGTCTCGCCGGTGCAGACGATGCCGTCGTGCGACCACACCGGCACGCCGCGCCACTTCCACTCCTCGACCACCTCTGGATCGGCGGCGCGGATCACCGCCCGCACCTTGGCCAGCACCTCGCCGCGCCAGTCGCCGAGCTCGGCGATGCGGGCGTCGACCAGTTCGGAAGCGGAGAGCCCTTCTTCGGTCCTGCTCATCGGCGTCTTCACATCTTCTCGCCCGGCAGCCGGCTCGCCTGCCGCACCCAATCGGCGAACCGGTCCTCGTCGAAGTCGCCCTCGTAGATGTCGAGGTAGCGGACCTCGGGATGCTTGGACTTGCCCGGTGGCTCCGGATTCAGGGACGTGCCGCGGAAGAAGGCCGCCTTGATGTAGCGGGTGAAGCAATGGAGGTTGAGGAACCAGCCCTCCTGGTCCGGGGGGCCATAGAACGGCGAGTTCCACTTCACCGCCTTGCGCACGCCCGGGACCTCGCGCTCGACGATCTCGTCGATCCGCCTGCCGACCCCGCTCTTCCAGCCCGGCATGGGGGCGATGTACGCCTGCACCGGCGCATCGCCCTCCCCTTTCGGGATCTGCGGATTTCCGCCTGCGAGCAGCTTGGGGGCGTCGG
>JAQVDF010000199.1 GCA_028698405.1 Phenylobacterium sp.
GAGCCTGGACCCGCGTCCTCTGGCGCGCCTGGACCAGCCGCCAGCCATACGACCCGGCCAAGCACGTCGGCGCCAAGCCCTTCATGGCCCCGCTCAGCGCAGGTGGTTGACACAGGAAGTCTCATGCCCCCGGCGCGCCAGCTGGCCGTGTGCTTCTCGACGTTGCGGTACTGCCGCTGGCCAGGCGTGTGATCCATCAGCGAGACCATGGCCGTCATCGGATGGTCGGCGAGATGTTCGAGCCGCTCACGCAGATGGTCCGATGTCGTTTCGCACCGCCAGTGGACGCGGTGGTCACCCTTCAACAGCCCCGCGCGCTGAGCGTTCAGCAGGCCGTCCACCAGTCGCCGCAGGGTTTCCTCGCCGCGGGCCGGATTGGCGTTGTAGCTGCCCACGCTCATGGAATCGAAGGTGGTGGTCACCCCCACCGACAGCAGGCAGCCATCGTGGGTGACCGCCGCCGAGACAGGGTTCCAGTCGATGTTGGCGCGCGGGAAGTAGTGGCGTTCGAGGCTGTCGGTGTGCAGGTCGATGATCCCGGGCATCAGCACATCGCCCTCGAGGTCTTCTCCTACCGCGGAGGAGCCGCGGGCCACGTCCGCGATCGCTCCGCCCCGCACCAGCAACGAGCCGATGAACGCCTCCTCGCCCGCAACGATGCGGGCGTTCCGAAATGCAAATTCCACGAGATCCCTCCTTGGGGTCAGTCGGCTTTCGGTTCGTAGAAATCGATCTCCACCTCGGCCATGGACCGGCTCTCGCCGTACTCCAGGGGCCGGCCGAGGCCGTCGACGTTGAGATATCGGTGGACCAGCAACGGCACGTGCTTGGGCAGGTGCAGCAGGTCGCACTCGCGGGTGGTCGGCAGCCGCGCCGAGATGGCCGTGCGGCGACGCGTGTAATCGGGAATGCCGGAGTCGATCAGCGTCTGGGTGATCGTGCCCCGCGTCCTGTACATTTCGATGAAGGTCGGGAAGCGCTGGAAGCTGAAGGCGTGCCGCCCGATGCCGGTCGGCTCGTCGTTCACGAAGCGGACCCGCTCCAGGAAGACCACCGGATCGCCGGCCTTGATCTCCAGCGCCTGGGCCATGCGCTGGTCGGCGGGCCGGACCTCGAGCTTCAGCGTCTCGGTGCGCGGTTGTCCTCCGCTTCGGCGCACGTTCTCGGTGAACCGCGGTCGCTTGCTCAGCCGGATGGGCGCGCTCGGCCTGCGCACGTAGCTGCCCCGGCCCTGGGTCGATTCGACCATCCCCTTGTCCTGCAGGTCGAGCAGGGCCCGGCGCACGGTGTGCCGGTTGACCATGAACTCGCGCGAGAGCTCGTGCTCCGTCGGGAGCTTGTCGCCGGGAGAGAGTTCACGCGCGCGGATACGCTTCTCCAGGGATTGGGAAATCTCCCGCCACAGGGGCACGCCAACCGACATTACAGAACCTTTTCAGTTATCGAGACGATGTCTAGACAAGTTCTATTACTGTCATCGAAGTTTCATCTTTGCACCCTTGCCGCTAGATGTGAGTTTCACTACCAATCCGCTCAGACGAATACAACAGCTTGCTTGTCGGTCGGAGGTAATCGCATGAGCCTGGAGACGGTTGTCGGTGGGGCGCCAGAGAGGCGTCGTTGGCTGTCGGTGCTCGCCAAGGCGATGCCCCGCGAGCTCGTCGAGGCCTGGGAGGCGCTCAAGGAGCGCCCAACCTTCACCGCCCTGCGCAACGCCGAGACCGGCCTGGTGCTGGTCCGTGGCCGCATGGGCGGCACGGGCGACGCCTTCAACGTCGGTGAGATGACGGTCACCCGGGCGGCGGTGCGCCTGCCCGAAGGCGAGACCGGCGTCGGCTATGTCGGCGGCCGCGACAAGCGCCACGCCGAGCTGGCCGCGGCGGTGGACGCGATGATGCAGTCCCCGACCCTGCGCGAGCGGGCGCAGGAGCTCGTCGAGCAGCTGGCTCGCCAGCAGCAGGCCCGCCGCGAGGCCGCCGCCCGCAAGGCCGCCGCCACCCGCGTCGACTTCTTCACCATGGTCCGCATGCGGAGCCCCGACTGATGTCGCAGACCCTCGACCTCGCCAAGATCCATCCGGGCTTCCTGGACCCGGTGCGCGAGTCCCAGGCGGTGTTCCGCAAGGTGATGGACGCCGTCGCCCGCCCGGGCAGCGTCGCCGACCTGGCCTTCGCCGTCGACGGCCCGCCGGGGCTCGACTGCGCCGCCGCCGCCGTGGCGCTGACGCTGTTCGACTTCGAGACCCCCGTCTGGCTCGATCCGGCCCTGGCCGGCGGCGAGGCGGAAGGCTGGATCCGCTTCCATGCCGGATGCCCGCTGACCCCGGAGACCTCGCGCGCCGCCTTCGCGCTGGTCGCCCGCGCCCAGGACTGCCCGCCGCTGTCGGCCTTCAACCAGGGCGACGCCAAATACCCGGACCGCTCGACGACGGTGATCGTCCAGGTGGCCGGGCTGGAAGGTGGCGAACCGGTGGTTCTCACCGGCCCGGGCATCAAGACCGAGACGGTGATCGCGCCCCGCGGCCTGCCCCACGGCTTCTGGGAACAGCTCGAGACCAATAACGCCCAGTTCCAGTACGGCGTCGACGTCATGCTCGTCGCCGGCCAACTCCTCCTGGCCCTTCCGCGCAGCACGCGCGCACAGATCAGAAAAGGCTGAAATCCATGGCCTACGTCTCAGTGAAAGGCGGCGAGAAGGCGATCAGCAACGCCCACCGCTGGCTGGAAGAAGATCGCCGCGGCGACCGCGCGATCCCCGAACTCTCCACCGAACAGATCCGCGAGCAGATGTCGCTGGCCGTCGACCGGGTGATGGCCGAAGGCTCGTGCTACGACCGCGACCTGGCCGCCCTGGCGATCAAGCAGGCCCGGGGCGACCTGCCCGAAGCGGTTTTCCTGCTGCGGGCCTACCGCACCACCCTGCCCCGCTTCGGCGCCTCGCTGCCGATCGAGACCGAGGACATGGCGGTCCGCCGCCGCGTCTCCGCCGCCTTCAAAGACATTCCCGGCGGCCAGGTGCTGGGCCCGACGTTCGACTACACCCACCGCCTGCTCGATTTCACCCTGGCGGCGAACGGTGAGACGCCGATCGAACCGGCGCCGCAAGCCGACGAGCCGCAGGCATATCCGATGCCCACCATCGCCTCGGTGTTCCGGCACGAGGACCTGCTGGAGCACGAGGAGCCGACCGAGGGCGCCGGCGAGCCCTTCGACCTGACGCGCGAGCCGATGAGCTTCCCCGCCGGCCGCGACCAGCGGCTGCAGGCCCTGGCCCGCGGCGACGAGGGTTTCCTGCTCTCGCTGGCCTATTCCTCGCAGCGCGGCTGGGGTTCGACCCACCCGCTCTGCGGTGAGATCCGGCTCGGCGAAGTGGCCGTCGAGTTCGTGCCCGAGGAGCTCGGCTTCCCGATCGAGGTCGGCGAAATCACCGTCACCGAGTGCACCATGCTCTCGGGCTCCAGCGGTTCGGCCACCCGCGCGCCGCAGTACACCCGCGGCTACGGCCTGACCTTCGGCCACTGCGAACGCAAGGCGATGAGCGTGGCCATCGTCGACCGCGCCCTTCGGCGTGCCGAGATCGGCGAGCGCGCCGACTCGCCGGTCCAGGACGAGGAGTTCGTCCTCTACCACTCCGACAACGTCGAGGCCTCGGGCTTCGTCCAGCACCTGAAACTGCCGCACTACGTCGATTTCCAGGCCAGCCTGCAGTTCATCCGCACCCTGCGCCGGGAATTCTTCGAACGGCAGGCCGCCATGAAGGAAGCCGCCGAATGACCCCCTCTAACGCCCCAGAGCGCTACTACAACTACGCCTACCTGGATGAGCAGACCAAGCGGATGATCCGTCGGTCGATCCTGAAGGCGCTGGCGATCCCCGGATACCAGGTTCCCTTCGGCTCGCGTGAGATGCCGGTGCCCTATGGCTGGGGTACCGGGGGCATCCAGCTGACCGCGGCGATCATCGGCCCCGAAGATGTCTACAAGTGCATTGACCAGGGCGCCGACGACACCACCAACGCCGTCTCGATCCGCCGCTTCTTCGCCAAGGTGGCCGACGTCGAGACCACCGAGGATACCGGCCAGGCGACCATCATCCAGTCGCGCCACCGGATCCCCGAGAAACCGCTGAAGGCCAACCAGGTGATGATCTTCCAGGTGCCGCAGCCCGAGCCACTGCGGGGCCTGGAGCCGCGCGAGACCGAAACCCGGGCGATGCACGCCTACGCTGAATACGGCCTGCAGTACGTCTCTCTGTACGAGAGCGTCTCGGCCTACGGCCGGATCGCCACCGGCGCCGGCTATCCGGTGATGATCGAGGAACGCTACCTCATGTCGCCTTCTCCGATCCCGAAGTTCGACAACCCCAAGCTGAACGACAGCGAAGCCGTGCTGCTGTTCGGCGCGGGCCGGGAGAAGCGGATCTACGCGGTTCCGCCGCACACCACTGTCCGCAGCCTGGACTTCGATGACTATCCCTTCGAAGTGCAGACCTGGGAGCAGAGCTGCGCCCTCTGCGGCTCCGAGGACAGCTATCTGGACGAGGTCGACCTCGATGACGCCGGCCAGAAGATGTTCGTCTGTTCCGACAGCCATCACTGCGCCGAGCGACGCGAGGCGGGCCACGCCGGCCCGATGGCCGGACACGCCCTCGACCAATCCAAGGAGCCGGCTCCATGAACGCCCCCGCCGGAAGACTCGACGTCGAGCCCCTACTCCGCGTCACCGACCTGTCGCAGTGGTACGGCCATGTGCTCGGCTGCCCCGACGTCTCCTTCGAACTTC
>JAQVDF010000200.1 GCA_028698405.1 Phenylobacterium sp.
GAGCGCGGCGTGGGCGAGCCGGACTTCGCCGTCGAAGGCTTCGAGCCACTCGACGCCCGCGACTACGGCGCCGCCCGTGTCCACTTCCTCCGCTACACGTCCGCCTGAGACGCGCCCGGCCGCGTAACGGCGACTCCAACCGCCAAGACCGCCAAGCTCGCCAAGGATACGGACGACCCGAAGCGCACGATGACTTCGAAAGGCGCTCAGCGATCGAAGGGGCTCCGCCCCTTGGCGAGCTTGGCGGTCTTGGCGGTGAGAGAAGACGTCTCCGCCTGCGGCGGAGCAGGGGTCAGCGTCGGCCGAAGAGCTTTTCGATGTCGGCGAGCTTGAGTTCGACATAGGTGGGGCGGCCGTGGTTGCACTGGCCGGAGTGGGGGGTGGCCTCCATCTGGCGCAGCAGGGCGTTCATCTCCGGCGCGGTCAGCCGGCGGCCCGAGCGGACCGAGCCGTGGCAGGCCATGGTCCCGCAGACCTCCTCCAGGCGCTCCTTCAGGGCCAGGGCCTGGCCGTTCTCGGCCAGGTCGTCGGCGATGTCGCGGACGAGGCCGGCGACGTCGGTCTCGCCGAGCAGGGCGGGGGTCTCGCGCACCAGCACTGCGCCCGGCCCGAACGGCTCCAGCACGAGGCCCAGCGCGGCCAGCTCGTCGGCCCGGGCGCAGAGGCGCTCGGCCTCGGCCGGGTCGAGCTCGACCACCTCGGGCAGCAGCAGCGCCTGACGAACGACGCCGCCCTCGGCCATCTCCTGCTTCATCCGCTCGTAGACCAGCCGCTCGTGGGCGGCGTGCTGGTCGACGATGACGATGCCGTCGCGGGTCTGGGCGACGATGTAGGTTTCGTGCAGCTGAGCCCTGGCCGCGCCCAGGGGATAGTCGACCGGGTCGAACACCGCCGCGGGGGCGGGCGCCTCGGCGAGCCCCGGCGGCGGCTCGAACGCCGGCTCGGCGCGGGCCGAGACCTCCTCCAGGCCGGGGATGGCCGGGGCGCTCGCCGCCTGGGCCGCCTGGCCCCAGCCGCCCATCCGCCAGGCCGAGAAGCCGGCGGCCGGCGGCGGCGAAGTATAGGCCGGGCGCAGCCCGCTCAGCGCCTCGGCCGAGACGGTGGTCGCCGCCCGGTGGCCGGCCGCGGCCAGAGCATGGCGCAGGCCCGAGACGATCAGCCCGCGCACCAGCGCCGGGTCGCGGAAGCGCACCTCCGCCTTGGCCGGGTGGACGTTGACGTCGACCAGCGCCGGATCGAGATCGATGAACAGGGCCGCCAGCGGATGCCGGTCCCTGGCCAGGAAGTCGGCGTAGGCGGCCCTGAGCGCCCCCTGCAGCAGCCGGTCGCGCACCGGCCGGCCGTTGACGAACAGGTACTGGTGGGCCGCGTTGCCGCGGTTGTAGGTCGGCAGGCCGGCGAATCCGGACAGCCGCACCCCCTCGCGCTCGTGGTCGATGGCCAGGGCGTTGTCGGCGAAGTCGCGGCCCATGATCGCCGAGAGCCGCGCCAGCCGACCGTCCGGACCGGCGGCCTCGGCCGGCAGGCGCAGGCTGCGGCGACCGTCGAGGTCGAGGGTGAAGCTCACCGCCTCGTGGGCCATCGCCTGGCGCTTCAGCTCCTCGCCGATGGCCTGGGACTCGGCGCGCTCGGACTTCATGAACTTGAGCCGCGCGGGCGTGGCGTAGAACAGGTCGCGGACCTCGACCCTGGCGCCGTGCGGGCCCGGGAAGGCGGCCGGCGAGACCTGGCCGACCGCGCCGCCCTCCACCAGGATGGCGAAGGCCTCGACCGCGCCGCGCGCCCGCGAGGCGATCGACAGCCGGGCGACCGAGCCGATCGAAGGCAGGGCCTCGCCACGGAAGCCCAGGGTGCCGATGCGCAGCAGGTCGTAGTCGCCGTCGTCGCCCGGCGCGAGCTTGGAGGTGGCGTGCCGCTCGACGGCCAGCGGCAGCTCGTCCGGCCCCATGCCGTGCCCGTCGTCGGCCACCAGCAGGCGGGTCAGCCCGCCGCCGTCGGCCTGGACTTCGATGCGGGTGGCGCCCGCGTCGAGCGCGTTCTCGACCAGTTCCTTGACCGCGCTGGCAGGCCGCTCGACCACCTCGCCGGCGGCGATGCGGTTGATGGTCTCGGGCGGAAGGCGGCGGATCGGCATGGCGGTGGGGCCTCGAAACGCCCATCATAAGACGATTCAACCCAGCCGGACGCGTGCGATGAAGAGTCCCAAGCTTCGGGCCTGGGCGGCGCTGGCCGCGGCGCTGGCCCTGGCCGGCCCCGCGGCCGCTCAAACCCCCGCAGCGCCGACGCAGGCGCCAGTGGACCAGGCCGGCCTGCCGCAGGATCCCGACGAAGTGCTGGTCGAGGAACTGGTGGTGGTCGGCCGGCTCCCCGGACCGGCCTGGTGGCGGGTCTCCGACGCCGACACCACCGTCTACGTGCTGGGCGTCCCGTCGGTGGCGACCAAGCAGCTGGCCTGGGATCGGAGCGTCCTCGAGCGGCGGCTTAAGGGCGCCAACGAGGTGATCGTCTCGGTCGATCCGGTCCGGGTCCGGGCCCTGGGCGCGGCAGGGGCGGCGCTGAACTATCTCAAGCTGCGCTCGCGCACGCCGTTCGAGGCGCAGCTGTCGGGCGAAACCAGGGCCCGCTTCGTCGCCGCCCGCGAGCGGTTCGGAAAGCCGGCGGACCGCTACAAGACCGGCAATGCTCTGGCCGCCGGGCTGATGCTGGTCGAGGACTGGCTGGACCACGTGCGGCTGACCACTACGGACCCGTCCAAGCCGATCCGCCAGCTCGCCAGGTCGCAGCGGATCAAGGTGACCGAGAAGACCTACGACGCCGGATCGCTGCTCGGCGCGCTGACCCGCACGCCGGCCACGGCCGGCCGGGCCTGCCTGGAGGCGGTGCTCGACCAGATCGACGCCGGCCCGGGCCGCATCCAGGCCGCCTCGCGCGCCTGGGCGCACGGCGACGTGCCGGGCGCGCTATCCGCCGAGCGAGTCTACGAGCGATGCCTGGCCGCCGCCCCCGGGGCGGCCCGTCTCGACGCCCGCTACAAGACCGACCAGGCCGAGGCCATCGCCAAGGCGCTGCAAAGGCCGGGGCATGCGGTCGCGGTGATCCAGCTCCGCCCGCTGCTCAGCCAGGGCGGCGTCCTCGACCGGCTGCGCTCGCAGGGTTTCGAGGTGAAGACGCCCGGCGAGGAGTAGACCTCTTCCCGCCGGGCGACGCCGCGTTGTGGCGCGAGCCGTGCGGCCTAGAGGCCGGGCAGCTTCAGCCGCGGGCCGGAGCGGCGCTGGATGACGACGTTCTGGCCGCCGGTCAGAGCCTTGATCTTCTCTTCCTCGGCGGCGGTGTCGACCGGCGCGGCGGTGTTGTCGTAGGCGCCCGGCTGCGACGGGGCGTCCTTGCGCCAGAACATCACCCGATCGGCGAAGCTCTTTTCCTTGTGCGCGAGGTCGCCGAACTCGTCGTCGACAACGTAGCGGATCAAGGGATCCGCCCGGTCGGACCCGGCGCGCGCCACGAGCAGCTTTTCGCCCTCGGAGCGGACCTCGGCCTCGCGCTGGCCGAGTAGCGCCGTGCGGGCCGCGCTCTCGGGCTGCAGCTCCTGCGGACGGGGTTCGCCCGGCGCCGGCGGGCGCAGCGAATAATCAGGGGGCACCACCAGCGGCGCCTTGGTCACCACGCGGAACTCGTCCGGCGTGACCTTCTGCATGCCGAGCGCATCGCGCGCCGTGCCACAGCCGGAAAGGCCGAGGCCGGCCATGGCCGCTGCGGCGAGGATCACAGGGTAACGCATGGACTCAATGCCTCTCCCAAGGCCGCCCCCCGGCCAGGATGTGGGGTTCTCAATTAGCTTAATCGGCCAACGGCGCCAACGTCGTCACGAAGGGCGCTGTCGTCGCATGGAGTCCAGCGCCAGCTCCAGGATGAGCAATCCGACCCCGATGTTGATGGCCGCGTCGGCGATGTTGAACACCCACGGGAAGTAGAGCCGGCTGACGTCGATGAAGTCGGCCACGTGGCCCCAGCGGATGCGGTCGATGGCGTTGCCCACGGCGCCGCCGATGATGCAGCCGAGCGCCGCGGCGGTGAGCGGCTTGTCGGCCTTGCGCACCCACACGGCCAGCGCGGCGGCGACGCCGAACCCGAACACGGTCAGCGCCCAGCGGGTGAATTCGGTCTGGCCGCCGAGCAGTCCGAAGCTGACCCCCGAGTTCCACACCATGCTCAGCGAGATTGGGCCCAGCAGCGGCGTAGAGCCGCGGGCCTCCAGCTCGAACACCTCGACGATCCAGTGCTTGGAGATCTGGTCGAGGATCAGGACGAGGGCCGCGAGGCCCAGCGCCGAGGCGCCGTGGCGAGTGAAGCCCTTCACGCGACCCCCTGCGCCTGACGCGCCGCATCCCAGGCCGCCACCGCCTCGGCGTCGCGCAGCGACAGGTCCGGGTAGCGGGGATCGGAGCCCACCTCCGGCAGGATGCGCCAGCTGCGCGCGCACTTGCGGCCCTCGGCCTTGAGCGGCTCGACAGCGACGCCGGGAACCTCGGCCAAGCGGAAGGCGTCCTCTGGGCCGTCGCCGGCGACCAGTTCGGCCTGGCTGGTGCGGAACACCTCGGCCGCATCCAGGCCCTCGAAGGCGGTCATGAGGGCCGCATCGGCGATGTGGACCCGCGGGGCGGCCTCAAGCGCCGAGCCCATCCGCTTCTCGCGCCGCTCCACCTCCAGCGCCCCGGTCACCACCGAGGTGACCTGCTGCACCTTGCGCCAGCGTTCG
>JAQVDF010000201.1 GCA_028698405.1 Phenylobacterium sp.
CGAGAAGGACCCCTCCATCCTCGACAAGCCGACCAACGAGGAGGAAGAGGCGCTCTACGCGGTGATGAAGCGCTACCTGAAGGAGAAGCCCGGCTTCTATTCGGCCATCCGCGCGGCCATCAAAGGCGTCTCGGAAGAGACCACCACGGGCGTCCACCGCCTCTACCAGATGGCCGAACGCGGCGACCTGCCGTTCCCGGCCATCAACGTCAACGACAGCGTCACCAAGTCCAAGTTCGACAACCTCTACGGCTGTCGCGAGAGCCTGGTGGACGGCATCCGCCGGGCGACCGACGTGATGCTGGCCGGCAAGGTGGCGGTGGTCTGCGGCTATGGCGACGTGGGCAAGGGCTCGGCCGCCTCGCTGCGCAACGGCGGCGCCCGGGTGGTGGTCACCGAGATCGACCCGATCTGCGCCTTGCAGGCGGCGATGGAGGGCTACGAGGTCCTGACCATGGACGAGGTGGTCGAGAAGGCCGACATCTTCGTCACCGCCACCGGCAACAAGGACGTCATCACCGTCGACCACATGCGGCGGATGAAGAACAACGCCATCGTCTGCAACATCGGCCACTTCGATTCCGAGATCCAGATCGGGGCCCTGCGCAACTACAAGTGGGACAAGATCAAGGATCAGGTCCACCACGTCGAGTTCCCGGACGGCAAGAAGATCATCGTGCTGTCGGAAGGCCGGCTGGTGAACCTCGGCAACGCCACCGGCCACCCCAGCTTCGTGATGAGCGCCAGCTTCACCAACCAGACGCTGGCCCAGATCGAGCTGTGGACCAACGGCGAGGCCTACCAAAACAAGGTCTACACGCTGCCCAAGCACCTCGACGAGAAGGTGGCCATGCTGCACCTCGAAAAGCTGGGCGCGAAGCTGACCAGGATGACCCCCGACCAGGCCGCCTACATCGGCGTCTCGCCCGAAGGCCCCTTCAAGCCCGACCACTACCGCTACTAGTCAGGCCCGGCGACTGGTTGCGCCGCCAGGCGCCACCTGTCACCGCTGAGCAGGACCCTCCTCCCACAAGGGGAGAGGAGCTGCTTCTTACGCCGCCACCAGCTCCGCCTCGGCGGGCGCGGCGGCGCCGGCCCAGGGGTGGCCGGGGTAGAACTGCGCCATCATCCGATCGACGTAGGCGGTCAGGTTGGGAAAGGCCTGCGCCCGCCGCCGCAGGGGCGAGTCGAAGAAGGGCGTGGTCAGGTGGGCCAGCATGGCGAAGGCGGTGGCGTCGACGCCGGCCGGCCTGGCCCCGAACAGATAGGGCTGGTCGCCCAGCAGCATCGACAGCGCCTTCAGCGACAGCACGCCCAGCTCAACAATCTCGTCAGGCCCGTGGCGGCCGAGGGCGGCGCGGGTGCGGAAGTGGACTTCTTCCAGGAGCTCCTCCTGCAGCTCGCGCCTCAGGGCCGGCGGCGCGGCGTCGAAGAAGTGCGCAGGCCCCTTCTCGAAGTTCTCCGGGATGAAGTAGCGCCCAGGCGACGTGGTCCAGGCGAAGTGGTTTTCCAGCATCCGCTCCACCGCCCAGGCCTGCGCCCGCTCGAGCGGAGTCAGCCCGGCGTCGAGGTCGACGCCGTAGCGCGCCTCGATGTGCAGGCGGATGAAGGTGGAATCGCCGATCCTCACGCCGCCGTCGTCGATGAACGGGATCTGCCCCTTGGGTCCGTGCTCGGGCATGGCCGGCGCCGCCACATAGGGCACGTCGGCGATCATCAGCTGCACCTCGGTCTTCATCACGTAGGGGCCGCACTGCGGCAGGCCGAACATCGGGGCGGCGCCGTAGAGAGTGATCATCGGAGCATCTCCTCGTCTCTTGCGTATTGGTCTACGCGCCGCCTGCTGCCATCGTGCTGTCAGCAAGCGCGGGAGAGTCGCCGATGCGGCGGGCGGACCGTCTGTTCCAGATCATCCAGATCCTGCGCCGCGGCGGCCGGCCGGTGACCGCCGACGCCATCGCCGCCGAGCTGGAGACCTCCAAGCGCACCGTCTACCGGGACATCGCCGACCTGATCGGCCAGCGGGTGCCGATCCGCGGCGAGGCTGGTGTCGGCTACGTGCTGGAGGGCGGATTCGACCTGCCGCCGCTGATGCTGACGGCCGACGAGGTGGAGGTGGCCGTGCTCGGCGCCCAGTGGGTGCGCACCCGGGGCGATCCGGCGCTGGCCAAGGCGGCTCAGGACCTGGTGGGCAAGATCGGCGCCGCCATCCCCGAACACCTGCGGCCGCTGATCCTCGATCCGCCGCTGCGCAGCCACGGCGGCTGGGACCAGGCGCAGGATCGGCTGGACATGGCCCGAGCCCGGGCCGCCATCCGTTCCGGCGAGAAGGTCTGGCTACGCTACGCCGACGAGCAGGGGCGCGAGACCGAGCGCACCGTCTGGCCGTTCGCCGTCGGCTACCTGGACGCCACGCGCCTGTTGGTCGCCTGGTGCGAGCTGCGCGGCGACTTCCGCAGCTTCCGCACCGACCGGGTGATGGAGGCCAGGTTCCAGGGCGAGCGCTATCCGGAGCGGCCGGGCCTGCTGCGCGCCCGCTGGCGGCGGTCGGTGAACCGCGACCGGGGCGAGGCGGCCTGATGCGTGCGCTGATCCTCTCCAGCTTCGTCGCCGCCGACGAGATCGGCGGCCAGGTGCAGCAGCAGGCCCTGGCCCGGCGCGGCTGGCGCACCGCGCTCGTCCCGACAGTGCTGTTCGGGCGCAGTCCCGCCAAGGCCGGCCGCGGCCTGCCCATGCCTGCGGACCATTTCTCCGCCATGCTGGAGGATGTCGCCGCCGAGGGGTGGCTGCAGGCCGACCTGGTGCTGACCGGCCACTTCTCTCTGCCGGAGCAGGTGGAGGCGGCCGCCGAGGCGCTGCGCCGTGCTCCGCCGAAGCTGCTGGTGGTCGACCCGATCCTCGGCGATGCGCCCAGGGGGCTCTACGTGCGGCCGGAGGCGGCCGCGGCGCTGGAGGCGTTGCTGCTGCCGCTGGCCGACTGGATCACCCCCAACGCATGGGAGTTGTCGCACCTGACCGGCCTGGAGGTCGCCGACCTGGCGCAGGCCCGGCACGCCGCCCGCCAGCTCGAGCCCCCGGCCCTGGTCACCTCCGCGCCGCTGGGGGAGGGCGAGACCGGGCTGATCTGCTGCGAGGAGGCGGGCGACACCCTGATCGCCCATCCGCGCTTGGCGCAGGCGCCGAACGGCACGGGCGACCTCGTCGCAGCGGTGTTCGGCGCGGCCCTGGCCGAGGGCTTGCCGCCCGCCGAGGCGGCGGCCGAGGCGGCGCGTGCGGTGCTCGGATGGCTGATGCCTTCCCCGGGGGCCTTGCGTATAGAACCTCTGGCCTGAACTTCGGACGGGAGCGCCCATGGTCGAGATCGCCGGCTTCGCCAAGCCGTCCTACGCGGCGGTGAAGGACGCCTTCGCCGCCAACTTCGCCGAAGACCGCGAGCTCGGGGCCCGCTTCAGTCTGGTGGAGGCCGGCGAGGTGGTGGTCGATCTGTGGGCCGGTCACGCCGACCGCAAGCGTACGCACCCCTTCGACGAGACTACGCTGACGCCCGTCTTCTCGACCACCAAGGCGGTCGCGGCCCTGCTGATCGCCCGCCTGGTGGACGCCGGAAGGCTCGCCTACGACCAGACCGTCGCCAGCGTCTGGCCGGAGTTCGCTCAGGCCGGCAAGGGCGAGGTCACCGTCGAGCAGGCGCTGTCGCACCAGGCGGGCCTACCCGGCTTTCCGGACGAGATGGAAGCCTCCGACTGGTTCGACTGGGATCTGATCTGCCGCAAGCTCGCCGCGATGGCGCCGATGTGGCCGCCGCGTACGGCCAGCGGCTACCATCCGGTCACCTACGGCTACATCGCCGGCGAGATCTTCCGCCGGGTCGACGGGCGCACCATGGGGACGGCGCTGCGCGAGGACCTGGCCGGCCCGCTCGGCCTCGACCTGTGGATCGGCCTGCCCGATCCCGAACACCCGCGCGCGGCCGAGCTGCAGCGGCCCACCGGCCTGCCCAAGTTCGGCCAGCTCAACGACGCGACCCGCGCCGCCTTCCTCACCCCCTGGTCCTCGCCGGGCGGGCGCGGGCGCTCCAGCGCCGAATGGCGGCGGATGGAGATCCCCTCGGCCAACGGCCACGCCACCGCCCTGGCGCTGGCCCGCCTGTTCGGCGCGCTGGCCGACGGCGGCTGGATCGACGGGGAGATGATCCTCTCGCCCGCCCTGATCGCCGAGCTGGCCCGCGAGCGGATCCGCGGCCAGGACCTGGTGCTGCCGTTCGTGATGTGCTGGGGCGCCGGGGTCATGCGCAACGAGACGGTGAAGATCTGGGGCCCGGGCGAGGCCACCTTTGGCCACGCCGGCTGGGGCGGCTCCTGCGTCTTCGTCGATCCCGAACGGCGCCTCGCCGGGGCCTACGTGATGAACAAGCAGTCCACCGAGCTGATCGGCGACCACCGCGCCCGCCGCCTGATCGAGGCGGCCTACTAGCCGCCCGGTGACTGGCTGGGCGTAGCCCTACCTGTCACCGGAAGCTCACCGGAGATCATTCCGCCGCGCTGGCCGCGGCGGCTGCGGCCGGCCGGGTCCCCTTCCAGGCGCCCCACAGGAACACTGCCGCAGCGCTCCAGATGAAGGCGAAGGAGGCCATGCGCAGGGGATAGAACGCCTCGCCCTGGGCGACGCCGATCATGAAGCTGATGGTCTGGGCCATAAACTGCAGGAAGCCCATGGCCGACAGCGGCATCCGCCGGGCCGCCCAGGCG
>JAQVDF010000202.1 GCA_028698405.1 Phenylobacterium sp.
CGCGCCGACCGGTAGTCCTTTTGATTCTGGGCCCCCGCCTCGGCGATGAAGCCGCGGTTCAGCTCCACGATCTCGTCGAGGATCGCCACCTGGGCGTTGACGTTGGCCGCGCCGAACTTGGCGCTGTGGGCGGCCCCCTCGTCGACCCGCCCGGAGCGCAGCAGGGCGAAGGTCTGGGCGTTGATCGCCTTGCGCTCCTCGGCGAGCGACTTGAGCTTCAGCCACTTGGGCCGCGCCTGCTCGGTGGTCATGGCGTAGGCGCGGGCGTGCAGCTCGTCGAAGCTGTTCTGCCACTGGGTCACCAGCCCTTCGAAGCGCTCGCGCTCGGCCGGGTTGGTGCTGAGGATGGCGTTCTTCTCGGCGCGGGCGACCTCCAGCATCGCCACACCCATGTCGCGCGACAGGATGGTGCGGGCGACCGGCTCGTCGAGGGTCTTTTCGAACCGCCCGTTGGCCGCGCCGAGCTGGCTGATCCCGACCGTGGCGGTCATGATCGAGAGGCCGACGATCACCACGAAGGCGAGGGCCAGCCTGAGCTTGAGGGTGAATCGCATGGCTTGGGGCTCCTAGGCGCCGGCCCTCTCGGAGGACGGCGCTTGCTGGTCTTGGAAGGTCGCCGCGGAGGCCGTCCCGACCGGGACCTGGGCCTCCTCGTCGGAAAAGATGCGGTCGATATCGAGGGCGATGATCAGGTCCTCGCCCCGCTTGCCGATGAAGCGAACATGCTCCTTGCGCCAGCGCAGGCCGATGGCGGGGGCCTCTTCGAGCGAGCCGGGCTCCAGCTCGGTCACCTCGAACACGCGGTCGGCCCGCACGCCGACGGTGACCGGCTCCCCGCCGATGGTGGTTTCCAGCACCACGATGCGGGAGTCCGGCGTCGGCGGACGGATCGACAGGTTCAGCTTCAGGCGCAGGTCGGCCAGCGGCACAACCTGGCCGCGCACGTTCAGCACCCCGGGCACGAAGGGCCGCGCGCCGGGCACCTCGCTGACCGGCGCCTTGTCCAGCACCTCGCGCACCCGCACCGCCTCGACGGCGACGATCTCGGTGTCGAGCTGGAAGGTGAGGAGTTCGCTCCGTTCGGGACGGTCGGGCGTCGACATGGTGGCTCCTAGCTGGCGCGCCGCAGGGCGGCCTCGTCGGGCTGGCCCTGGGCCACGAGGTGGGAGATCTCCAGGATGAGGGCGACCGAGCCGTCGCCGAGGATGGTGGCCCCGGAGAAGGCGGGCACGTCGGCGTGGAGCGGCGAGAGGGTCTTGATGACCGTCTGGTGGTCGCCGATCACCTCGTCGACCACCAGGCCGACCCGCTGGTCGCCCGCGGAGACGACGACGATTTTCTGGTAGGGGTCCGGATCGGCGGTCACCCCGAACAGCTCGCGCAGCTTCAGGAAGGGCACGAGGCTGTTGCGGATGTTCAGGAAGCTGCGGTTCTGGGAGGCGACCTCGCGTTCGCGGGTGAGCTCTACGCACTCCTCCACCGCCGCCAGCGGGATCACGTAGCGGGCCTGACCCACGCGGACCAGCAGGCCGTCGATGATCGCCAGCGTCAGCGGCAACCGCAACGACATCAGGGACCCGCGGCCCCGTTCGCTCTCCAGCTCGATGCGGCCGCGCAGCTCTTCGACGGTGCGCTTGACCACGTCCATGCCCACCCCGCGGCCGGACAGGCTGGTCACGCGTTCGGCGGTGGAGAAGCCGGGCGAGAAGATCAGCTGGAACAGTTCGGCGTCGCTCACCACGGCGTCGGGCGCGATCAGGCCCTTGGCTTCGGCGCGGGCGCGGATCGCGTCGGGGTCGAGCCCGCGGCCGTCGTCCTGGATCGAGATGATCACCTCGGCCCCGCTGTGCCGGCCGCTCAGCGCGATCCGCCCCCTGGCCGGCTTGCCGAGCTCCACCCGCTCGTCGCGCGGCTCGACGCCGTGGTCGATGGCGTTGCGGATCAGATGGATCAGCGGCTCGCCGAGCCGCTCGATGACCGTCTTGTCGAGTTCGGTCTCCTCGCCCGAGGTGACGAACTCGACTTCCTTGCCCAGTTCCTCGGCGAGGTCGCGGACCAGACGGCGGAAGCGGCCGAACAGCGCCCCGATCGGCTGCATGCGCACGCCCATGGTCGTATCGCGCAGGTCGAGCGAGATGCGCCCGATTTCCTCGGCCACGGACTTCAGCTCGAGGTCGCGGCTCGCGCCGGCGATCTGATCCAGCTTCGACTGGGCGATCACCAGTTCGGCCACCCGGTTCATCATGTCGTCCAGCCGATCGGCCGGAACGCGCACCGTGGCGGCGGTGCGGGAGGCCTGGGCCTCGGCCCGCACGTGCTGCTGCTCGCCCAACGCCGAGGCCAGCCGGTCCGGAGACAGCCGGCCGGCCTGCACCAGCAGCGCCCCGATGGGTTCCTGGGCCGCCGCCGCCTCCTCGACCGCCGCCGGCGGCACGTCGTTGCGCTCGACGAGGATCTCGCCGAGCCGCCAGCGCTCCTCGGCGGGCGGGACCTCTGCGATATCCAGCTCCATCTCGTCGATGACGAAGATGAACACCTGCTCGATGTCGTCGCGGCTGTGCTCGGTGGTCAGCACCACGTCCCAGGCCAGATGGCAGTCGAGCGGGGTCAACGCCTTCAGCGCCGGCAGGCCGTCGGTCAGGGCGGTCACCGTGCAGGGCCCCAGGTCCCGCAGCTCGTCGAGCAGGGCCAGCGGGTTGACGCCGGTGACCATGACGTTGGCCGGCAACCGGAAGCGGATGCGCCAGGTCTGCCGGCGAGGCGCCGCCGCCGCGGCAGGAGCCTCGATGGCCGCCTGCAGCCGGGCCAGCACGGCCTCGCCCTCGTCGGTCTCCTCGCCCTCCAGCAGCCGCCGGATGTGGTCCCGCGCCTCCAGCGAGACGGCGATCAGCTCGCGGCCGACCGCCACCGCGCCCTTGCGGACCTGGTCGAAGGCGCTCTCGAAGCCGTGGACGAAGCCGGCCAGGCGGTCGAAGCCGAACATCGCCCCGGAGCCCTTGAGGGTGTGCAGGGCGCGGAAGACGGCGTCGATCAGCCCCGCGTCGCCCGGGTCGGCCTCGAGGTCCAGGAGGAGTTGCTCGAGCCGTTCCAGCAGGTCACGGGCCTCCTGGACGAAGACCTCGGCGGCCTCGTGGCGGCTCATGCGCCGAGCACCTTCTTGACCACCGCCAGGAGCTGCTCGGGCCGGAACGGCTTGGTGATCCAGCCGCTCGCGCCGGCCGCCCGCGCGGCCTGCTTGACGCCGTCGTCGGACTCGGTGGTCAGGCAGACGATCGGAACACCGTTGTAGGTCGGCAGCCCGCGAAGCGCGGTGACCAGCTCGATCCCGTTCATGTTCGGCATGTTGATGTCGGTGATGACCGCGTCGGCGGGCGTGGCCTGCGCCTTGGACAGGCCTTCGCGGCCGTCGCCGGCCTCCACCACCTGGTAGCCGGCGCCGGTCAGCGTCATGCGGATCAGCTGACGAACGCTGGCGGAATCGTCGACGGTGAGGACGACCTTGCTCATCGCGCCGCCTCCGCGCCGCCCGCGTTCGCCAGCAGCCGCTCGAAGGCCTCGACCAGACCGGCGCGCGACAGCGTCCGCTGCAGCGCGCCCGAACTCGGCCAGGTAAGCCGTACGCCACGGTTTTCGGCGGCGGCCGTCTTGGCGGCCGACACCAGAAGCTGGGCGCCGCAGAGATCCACCTCCGCGACGGCCGCGCAGTCGATCGTCAGGTCCCCGGGCTCTGCGAGCGCCTCCAGCAGGCGCGTGTGCGCTTCCTCAACGGTGCGCAGAGTCAGGGGTTCGGAAAACTCGAGGGTTCGCGACATGGCCGCACTGCCACCCATGCGTTAGAATACTTCTACAGATGCAACCCACCGGGGTAATTGTTCTCCCGGACCGGATCGATGCTGTATTTGAATTCCGAGGCTCGTCCCGCAGATGTTAACAACCGACTACCTTAAATTTTTACTCTGTTCATGCGGTTGCTTTCGGCATTTCAGAATGAATACAGAATAGACCTTTGTCGCTAGACCAAAATGACTATATTTTTGGTCGCGAGGTCGGGCGCAGGCCTCGAATGCGCTTCCGGGGCGCCTAGTCGGCCGGTGCGGGAGCCGGGCATCCCACCTAGATCGAACGGTTGAGACGAGTTGACGCATCGGCGCGGGCGCCGGCCGCCCGTTCCGTCAGCAGCGATCACCCGCCAGGACGGTCGCCGTCCGCGGTAAGCGCGCCCTGAGCGGGGATGTTGGGCAGGGGGTCAACGCCCCCTCGCCCTGCCCTCTAGGCCATCGCCGCGACCAGCAGTCGGCCGACGCCGGGGGTGCGGATGTCGCTATGCCCGCCAATGAAGTCGCACTTCAGGCTGTGCACCAGCCCCGCCTGCAGCCCCGGGACCGACGCGCCGTCGAAGCTCCAGCTCCGCCCCTCGCCGTCCTTCAGGCGCAGCGCGCCATTGGCGCCGATGCCGCCGTGCAGGTCCTTGGCCCCGCCGAAGCTGTCGGTGACCTTCATCAGCCCCGAGGCGACGGTGTTGGAGGCCCGCGAGGCCAGGGCGTAGGCGAGGCCCACGGCGTGGTCGTTCCAGGTATGGGTGATCACCACCCGGCCGGCCTTCTTGTCGGCCACCACGTCGCGGAAGGTCCCGTCGATGGTCTTGCCGCCCTTGGGGATGCCCACGCCGAGGCCGTTGTGCGAAAAGGCCCCCTGGATCAGCGTCAGGCTATGCGGGCGGTGGCTCTGGAGGCGGGCCGTGGCGGCCG